>CAYISE010000027.1:0-4012 GCA_964366055.1 uncultured Candidatus Saccharibacteria bacterium | reverse complement strand
ATGAAGACGTTATTGTTGAAGCTCTTGATCGTAAGGGAGGCGGTGGGGAGATAACACCACTAGCTCAAGTTCTTCCGTGGGGTATTGATCGAGTTGACGCGGAATTAGTATGGCCATCTGAAAATACTGCCGACCCAGTAAAAGTGGGTATCATTGATACCGGTATTTCCAACACACATCCTGATCTTCTGGCGAATGTAAAAGGCGGGGTGAACACCATCAATCCCCGCAAAGGATGGAATGATGATAATGGACATGGCTCGCATGTTGCCGGCATTGTCGCGGCGCTCAACAATACCTTTGGCGTTGTCGGCGTCGGGCCTGCCGCAAATCTCTACGCGATCAAAGTGTTAAACGCTGCCGGCTCCGGGTATCTTTCCGACGTGATTGAGGGAATTCAGTGGGCGATGGCCAATGGTATGCAAGTAATCAACATGAGTCTGGGCACAGGTTCGGATATTCAGTCATTCCACGATGCAGTTATTGCTGCGAAAAATGCCGGCGTTGTAGTAGTCGCAGCAGCCGGTAATTCGAGCGGTTCGGTAATTTATCCTGCCGCCTATTCTGAAGCGATTGCAGTTTCGGCCACTGACAAAAATAATGTAATCGCCAGCCGGTCTAGCCGTGGCCCAGAAATTGATCTTGCCGCGCCAGGAGTTTCCGTCTACTCAACCTATAAAGGCACAGGATACGCAACTCTTTCCGGAACCTCTATGGCTGCTCCGCATGTTGCCGGCTCCGCTGCTCTTGTCTTGAATACGCCAGTTGGCACGTATGATGCTAATCTCAATGGGAAATGGGACCCGGATGAAGTGCAGAAGAAACTTCAAAATCGCGCCGTTGATTTTGGAAATACAGGATTTGACAACCTCTATGGTTGGGGGTTGGTAAATGCCTATAGCGCCGTGCAGCCGTAACTCAACCGCGCCAGGATGTGGCGATAACTCAATACAGCAAAGCCCGTCATTCGACGGGTTTTGCTATTTTTGACACGCGCATTTATGCTAAAATAAGTATAAAAAATGCCGTCAAAGAAAAACTTGAAAATGTGTCCGGACTATTTTAAGAATACACCACAAAGTTTTTGATATAATAAAAATATGCACGAACTGCCCAAACTGCCATATTCATACGACGCGCTGGAACCCTATATTGACGCGAAGACGATGGAAATTCATCACGTCAAACACCATACGGCTTACGTAGCCAAATTGAATGAGGCGCTCGCGAACTATCTTGAACTGAAAAATAAGCCCGTTCGGGAATTATTGATGACGCTTCAGGATATTCCGGAGGCGGTTAAAACCGCGGTCCGAAATCACGGCGGCGGCCATTTCAATCACTCAATGTTCTGGGAATTGATGAGACCTCAAGGCGGGGGAGCCGCCACGGGTGAACTTGCGAAAACCATCGTGAAAACCTTCGGCGCGTTTGAAAAATTTCAGGAAGAATTCACGAAAGTGGCGGCGGGAGTTTTCGGGAGCGGCTGGGCCTGGCTCGCGCTTGACCCAAACGGGACATTAAAAATTATTCAAACGCCTAATCAAGAAAATCCGATTTCAAACGGTTCAAAACCGATTTTAGGCATTGATGTCTGGGAGCACGCCTATTATCTGAAATACCAGAACCGCCGCCCGGATTATATCAGCGCCTGGTGGAATGTCGTAAATTGGAGCAAGGCCGAAGAGAACTTCAAAAATTAAGATGGAAAAATCCAAATTGATTCAAAGGAGTTTCGTAAATTCGCTGTCGGCGGTGGTTTACATCGCCATCGTGGCTTGGTTCATGTTCAACGGCGGGCAGATTTTCGGCAAGATGGAGAATTTCTGGGGGCCTTTCGCGCTCCTACTTCTTTTTGTCATTTCCGCGACCGCAGTCGGCGCCTTAATTTTAGGGAAACCCATTCTGCTGTACCTTGATGGAGAGAAGAAAGCCGGCGTAGAGATGTTCTTATGTTCGCTGGCTTGGCTGGCCATCGTCGCCATCTTGATTTTTATTATCCGCCCCTGGTAACCCCCCGCACTTAATACTAAAAAAATCCCGCTAATCCAAAGCGGGGTTTTCATTCGAATTATTTTTCACGAGAAAAGGATTAGGCAGCGGATTGGGAATCGTTCCCATTTCCACCACAATCACCTCCGCGCGGTGAATCCCGAATTCAGCGGCTTTTTCTTTTGAAGGCATCCAAATATCCATGAAATCGGTCTTTCTCCGGGACATTCTGTCTTCAACCACGAAAATCTTTTCGCCGAAAAATTCCGGAATCTTTACCTTCGTGCCGAAAGGCAGGAAGTTCGCGGCGATAAAGCCATCCCGGACTGTTTTATTCGTTGCCGTGATAAGAGGGGTCTCGTCGGTTTCTTCCGGCATACTGGAATAAGCCGTGAGCCATATCTGGAATTTCTTCAGTTCGGGCTCGGCGTTAAAAACCGGCTTGTCGGCCGCGATAGCCCGGTTTACTTCCGGCAATATGCCCGTCGCGTTTGAACTCAACCAAAGGGAGCCGCCAAAAAATGCCGGTCTCATAATCAAAGCTACATATAAAATTGGCAGAACAATTTTTTTCATTTTTCCGACAAAAAACCCCCTTCCGTGGGAGCATACGACCTTATAACTTTGTGACTCCATGATATCATATCTGTTTAAAAAGTCAACTGGGTAGATTGAGTTTCTACTACCCGGTCAATTCGTGCTAGTATGTTAGAAATGCCAGATATAATCTACGAAAATGATGATTTTATGGCTGTAAATAAGCCCGCCGGAGTACTTGTCCACAGGCCTGAAAAAGGCCCAAAAGCCGCCCAAGAAAAAGGGGTTCTGACCGATTGGCTCAAAGAGCGCTATCCAGAAATAGTTGGAGTAGGCGATGCTCCTGTTCTGCGTCCCGGCATAGTCCATCGCCTGGATGAAAACACCTCCGGCATTCTCCTTATCGCCAAAAATCAGCGGTTCTTTGAATATCTCAAGGGGCTCTTCCAGAATCATGAAATAAAAAAAACCTATATCGCCTTGGTTCACGGACGAATGGCCGGGAAGGGGAAGATTGACAAGCCGATTGGCTTGAAGTCCGGCTCGGTCAAACGAAGCGTGAGGGCCAAAAATATGAAGATGATAAAAGAGGCCGTCACGGAATATCGGGTTTTAAAAATCTTCAGACGGCCGGACCCGGAGAAAGAGGGAGGATTTGAATACTATTCTTTGTTAAGAGTTTTCCCGCAAAGTGGCCGGACGCACCAAATCCGGGTTCATCTCGCGAGCGTCGGACATCCGATAGTGGGCGACGAACTTTACGGCCGGAAAAATGAGGACAAGAATCTCAATTTGAAAAGGCAATTTCTCCACGCCGAGTCGGTGGAGTTTAATCTGGAGGACGGCAGCCGGATTAAGATGGAGGCCGAGCTACCGAGCGAACTTCAGGAATTATTAGAAAACCTTTCCCAGAAATTTGACTATTCCGAATGAAATAATTTAATATAAAGAAGATGATTCAAAGTGAGATTCTGAAAAAAATTAAAACCGGCGCCAGAGTCCGGGTTTGGGAAAAAATCAAAGAAGGGGACAAAGAACGCTTGAGCGCCTTTGAGGGTCTCGTGATTGCCCGAAAACACGGCAACGAAGCCGGCGGCACTTTTACCGTGCGGGCGATTCTCCAGGAGGTCGGAGTGGAAAAGGTGTTTCCGATTAATGCCACGACCATCGCCAAAGTGGAAGCGCTCTCTTCGCCCAGAAAAGTCCATCGCTCCAAACTCTATTACGTTCGCAAACTTTCCAGCAAGAAGGTGCGAGAGAAACTTACGATTTAAAATTTTTTGGATATAATAGGGGAATAAAGATGCCCAGGTGGCGAAACTGGTACACGCACTACCTTGAGGTGGTAGCGCCGCAAGGCATGGAGGTTCGAATCCTCTCCTGGGCACCAGAAAGGAAAAGTCAAAGAGTTTTGGTTCGCCTCGCTTTGCTCGGCGACTAATTTGTATTCAATTTTGGGGGTAAAAACGAATTCACGATTTCG
>CAYISE010000026.1:0-5821 GCA_964366055.1 uncultured Candidatus Saccharibacteria bacterium | reverse complement strand
GGGAATTCCGCTTTTCCTTTGCGAAATCAAAATGAGGCCAGTCCCGCCACCTTGCAATTCATTGCAAGACACCACAGAAAAATACTCTTTTCATTAGAAGAAAAAGAAATCCGGCGCGCGCAAAATGAAAAGAGCAAAGAGTATTTTTCTGTGGTGTGGCGAGCGGAGCGAGCGGTGGCGGGGCTGGCTTCCTTGGTCTGGTTTCGTTCAGCTGTTTTTGATAAAATAGGTTCTAGCCAAACTATAAAGACACACCGAGAAGATTAGAACGCAATTGGATTGATTCGGCAGTAATGCTTCCGTCCTGGTTGACTTTCCCGTTTATGACAACCGATTTGCCGATTTCAAGATCATTCGCGGCGCCGTTCACTAATTTCCCGATTTCTGTAGCGCTTGAATAGAAGATAATTTTTGACCCGCCCTGCCCCTCCGGCAGGCGGGCATCGCGGAGTTTGATGGTAACTGATTTGTCGTCTTTGCCTATGATTTCGCCGCTCGCGAAACCGCCTGCCTGTTGCCCGCCGGTTCTATTGCGGAAATTTTGAAAATCCGCCTGCGAAAGACGACTTTGCGGAGCTTTGCTCTCGGCATATTTCATTCCGCCATAGAACGCTCCGCCTCCGACTACTACTGCCACTGCGATAACGACTGTGATTAATTTACTCATATCTCAATGCCTCAATTGGATTTAATGATGCCGCTCTCCGCGCTGGGTAGTAGCCGAAAATAATGCCGATGGCCGCGGATACCCCGAAAGCGAGAAGAATTGATGAAATTGAAATACTGGTCGCAATGCCGGCAAGGATTGAGACCGCAAAGGAAATAATCCAGCCGAGCAAAACACCGACAACGCCTCCCAGAAAAGTGAGCATCACCGCTTCCGCGAGAAACTGCATGCTGATGTCTTTTTTCTTTGCGCCGATGGCTTTACGAAGTCCGATTTCGCGCGTCCGTTCAGTCACGGTAGTCAACATCATATTCATAATTCCGATACCGCCGACAATGAGCGAGATGCCGGCGACAGAAGCGAGGAATATCGTAAAAGTATCCGTTACTTGGGTGAGTGCTCCGAGAATGTCTGCCTGCGAAAGAATGGAGAAATCCGGCGCTTGCGGGTCAACGCGGTGTTTAGCGACAAGCGCCGCGGCTGCGTCGTCCTGCACCTGCGGCATCAGATTTTTTTCTTGAACGCTTATAGCAATTGTTGAAAGAAAATCCGCGCCGGCCAGAATTTTTTGCATCGTGGTAAGAGGCACGAAAACCGTGTCATCGGGATTGAAAAATCCTCCGCTTCCTTTAGACGCAAGCACGCCGATAACTTTGAAATTGACTTTGTTGATGCGAATGGTCTTGCCAATCGGGTCCGAGTCCGCGAAAAGGTCTTTGGCGACTGTAGGTCCCAACACCGCTACCCGGCCCATACCGCGCAACTGGTTCTCCGCGATAAATGACCCCTGCTCAACAGAAACATTTCGAACTTGCTGATATTCCGTGTTTACTCCGATAATAGTTGAATTCGTATTATTGCCGCCCGTAGAAGTTATCTGAAAGCGCCGCTGAAGTTCCGGCGAGATATAAGCCACGCCGGTAATTTGCTTGAGAATATCCACATCTTCGTTTTTGAGTGTTTGCGCCGAGCCGCGGCCGGAAGAAACAATACCTCTGCCGGGTTGGACTACGCCGGGCAATACGGTGAGAAGATTTGAGCCAAGTCCTTCAATGCTTGATTGAATTTGCCCGCTTGCGCCTTGTCCGATAGAAACCATGGCGATCACTGAACCGATGCCAATGACAATGCCAAGAATCGTTAGGCCCGATCTCGCTTTGTTTGATGAAAGGGCGGTGTATGTTTCTTGAAATATATCGGAAAGTATCATAATGCGTTGTTGTTATTGATAAGACGACGGTGGTGATTTTTATCGTCCGTCACTATTTCGCCGTCTCGGATATTTATAATCCGCTCGGCATGTTCCGCGACATACGGCTCGTGAGTGATGAGGACGATGGTTCGTCCTTGCTCGGAATGGAGCCGTTGGAAAGTATCAAGAACCATCTCGCCTGTTTTGGTGTCAAGATTACCCGTGGGTTCATCCGCCAGAACCAATGTCGGGTTGTTCACCAGCGCGCGGGCAATAGCCACTCTTTGCGTCATACCGCCGGAGAGCTGATTTGAATAATGATTCCAAAATTTTTCCGGAAAGGCGGAAGCAGTGAGGGCTTCCGTCGCCAACTTTTCGCGTTCTTCTTTTTTAATGCCGGCATAAACAAGCGGGAGCATAACATTGCGGAGCACCGTTGCTCTCGGCAGAAGATTGAATGATTGAAACACGAAGCCGATTTTTCTCATACGAACATCCGCAAGTTCATCGTCAGAGAGCGTTGAGACATCATGCCCGTCAAGAAAATACTTGCCCCGCGTTGATATATCAAGACAGCCCAAAATATGCATGAGCGTGGACTTCCCAGAGCCAGAGGGCCCCATGATAGCTACGAACTCTCCGTCATTGATTTTGAATGAAATATTTTTGAGAGCCGCCGTTTCAACATCGGCATCTTTATATATTTTGGCAATGTTTTGACATTCAATCATTTATTCGTATGTTTATCTCCCGCCTCCACCGGGAATACCGGGGATTCTTAATCCGCCCGATTGCTGTTGCGTTTGCGTTGTTTGAACGGCAGTCGGCTGAATGGTTCTCGATACGACTAAATCCCCCTCTTTAAGGCCGTTTATAATTTCAGTGGACTCATCGTTTGCCGTTCTAATTTCAACCGATTGGCGGCGGGGAGAATTTTTAAGGACTGCTCCGCTCGCGTTTGCGGCAAGCGCCAAGTTTCGGTCATCGCCATCCACAATTTCTACGTAGCTCATTCCGCCCTGCGATTTTACCGCGGAGTTGGGGACAAGAAGCACATCTGGCTTTGCCTCGGTGATAATCGCCGCCGAAACAGTCATGCCCGATTTTATCCGGTCGTCGTTCATGATAAAGGCGATTTGAACCGTGTAGGAAACCACGCCCTGCGAAACGGTTCCCAAGGTATCAATATCGGTAACTTCTCCGGCAATGGTCACGTCGGGCACCGCGTCAAAGGTCAGGGTCGCTTTCTGGCCGATTTTGATTTTGGCGGCATCAATCTCATTCAGAGTGATGTTAGCCGCCTTCTGGTTGGTTATGAGCGTCGCCACGGAGCCGGAAACGGTATCGCCTTTTTTGACGTTCACTTTTGCGACCGTGCCCGCGAAAGGAGCTCGGATAAAGTGTTCGGCAAGGGCATCCTTGGCGTCTGCGAGCGAACGTTCGGCTTTGGCCACGATTATCTCCTGGTCGGAAACATTGAAACCGACGTTGATGATTGCCTCTTTGTCGCTTTGAATGGTCGTCTTAGCCGAAAGAAGGATGGAGAGATAGGAATTGGCTTTGCTTGTGTAACCCGAAAGCTGGGAAAGATAGGTATCCGCGAGCGACTGTGGAGTCGCTTTATTCTCAATGAGGCGGTCCTTGTAGAGCTGAATCAGATTGGTCGTGGTTTTTACCGATTCCGCGATGAGTTGGGTCGTCGCGTAGATCTGGTTAATGAGATTTTCAATGGCAGCGGTGCTTGAGAATCTCGAAGCCGATTTATACTTTGAGAAATTCAAATCATAGGCCGCGCGGGCGGATTCATAGGCGGCGGCGGCATCGTTCCGGAATTTATAGGCCTCATAAGGATATATTCCGAGCGCGTTTTGGATCGCATTCACGTAATAATCAATGTTCCACTGACCTGTTCTAAAAGCGCTCCCGTAGAGAGCGTTCTGAAGGCCGGACACTATATCCGGGAAGTCAAGAAAGGCGTTTGAAACCGTATTGAAGCCATCCTCGTAGGTTTTGGCCAGATCATCCTCCGCTTTTTCCTTATCGCCCCGAATAGTGCCCGCGTCAATTGTGAGTCCCTTCATTTTTTCCAGATTCAATTTCGCCTGATCCAAAGCGAGCTGGGCGTCGCTGACCGCCCGCTCGGCGTCTTTCGTATCAATTTGAACTAGAAGTTTTCCCGCTTTCACCGCGTCGCCGTTTTTCACGCCGACATAGACCACGTCGCCGGAAACTTTCGGTTTCACATCAATCTGATCCAAGGCGGAAATCTGGCCGCTGCCGGAAATGGAGACGATGAGCGTTCCTTTTTGGACTTGGGCGGTGACGTAGCGAATCGCGCCGTTAGCGCTGAAAATTTTCGTGTAGCCGAAATATCCGCCGGCAATAAGCGCAAGGGCGATCGCGCCACTCGCTATTTTTCTTTTCAAAATGAATTGAATAATTAAACTCATAGCGTGACTAGCGGAACAACCGAATGAGCTTGGCCTCAATCTGCCCCTGCTCATTGGGAGAACCGATGATAACCACCTGATCGTCAACTTTAAGGTCGGTTGCCTTCACGGTTTCCCGGCGATTGCTAACCGTTGTTTTATCGGAGATAAGAACCGTTTTTTCAACATCGTCTTTTCCTTTAATGACGAGAGTTGAACCGTCAATTTTGATAATTGCTCCGAAGGTGCCGTGAGCGTTGATAAAATCCCTGTCTCCGAAACCGCGTTTGAAGTCACCAAAGAATCCGCCTCGCGGACCGGCAAAATTTTGATGATAGTTTTCACCCCATCGATATGAGAAATTGGCCTTCCTGTAGCCCACGAATTCACCGACTTTAAAGACGAAAAGTAAAACTACGGTCGTGCCTATCGCGATAAGAGCGATTTTGAATATTTTTGATTGCAAGTATTTATTGAGGTCCATAATTTTACGAAAATTTGAATTTATATGCTTGGGCAAAATGCTTGAGCGACCAAAGAAGAATAAAAATGACGAACAGAAACGCGATTAAACTCGTGGCCGGCAGCGATTCAAGAAGCGCCAATCCGAAATCTTGCCAGTTGGCGGTGACGGCGCCTAAATCCGAAAACATAAGAGACAAGAAATGGGAAAAGTCCGACTGCGCGAACTCCGCTTGAAAAGCGCCGGCCGCGGGAATTAAAATTCCCACGGACGCGAGAATTACGGCAGAAAAGAGAAGAAGTCGCTTTCTAACGGAGAGAAGAAGTTCTTCCTCCCGAATGCGGGCCATAATTTTATTGAAAAGCCCGGCCGGCGGTTCCTGCGGAGTAAGGTGCGTGAATAATTTTTCGTAGTCCTTTCGCATGCTATCTACTAATACGACAAAGGGATGCGTTTTGGTGCATCCCCGCTAACTTTCCAGCAATTTTCTCATCATAATGAGCGCCCGCCGATGCCTGCTTTTTACGGTATGAACCGGCTCATTGAGTGATTCCGCGATTTCTCTGAAAGTGAAGTGGTCATTGTAGCGCAAAAATAATACCATGCGATATTTGGGGGATAATTTATCCATCAACGATGCAAGCATTCGCGCCACGTCCGCCCTTTCTAAAAGTTCTTGCGGCAGAGGAGACGGGTCAACGAACGTCTCCGTGAGCGTATTTTCTCCGGCCTCGTTCTCAAATTCGGAGAACGGTATCATCTTTTTCTTTTTCAAAAAATCAATCGCCGTATTTTTGGCAATAGAAAAAATCCAGGTTTTGAAACTCTTGTTCTGATTAAATCTTTTGAGATGCCGCCAGACCTTCACGAACACTTCCTGCGTTATGTCCTCCGCGTCCTGCGCGCTCCCCACATATCTGTATGTGAAGCTGTAAATCGGCTTGAGATAAGTCAGTATCAAAACCTCCAGTGATTTTTCATCGCTGATATTTGTCATATCTCAAATAAAATAGTACTGTGAATTCAAAGAAGTTTCAATCACTTGGAAGGTTGGCAGAGCGGTCTAACGC
>CAYISE010000025.1:0-6129 GCA_964366055.1 uncultured Candidatus Saccharibacteria bacterium | reverse complement strand
CCCATGAACATATCCGGAAAAAGAAGAAACAATAGGCAGATGTATTACTCCGACTCCGGACAATTCAAAGAACTCTGCGGTTATGAGATAGACGGCTTTTGGTATCCTCGCGTGACAAAAATCGTGGAAATAAAAGCTAAGCCGGCTCTTTATCGTTTCTATGCGAATATGCCCAGTTTTGACGCCGGCGAGAAGATGAAAAAACAATCCGCGAGCGAAGGGACAATGGTTCACGAAGCCGTGGAAAAAATAATGTTAGGCGAAAATCCGGAGATTCCGGAGGCGATTAGGCCTTCTATTCAGGCCTTCGTTGAATTTACCGATAAAAATAAAATTCAGGTGGACAAGGACTTTGTAGAAAAGCGGCTGGTGAATTTTGAGGAACGCTATGCCGGAACATTGGATGCCGTCGCCCTTATCGGCGGCAAGCTCGGCATTTTGGATATCAAGACCTCGCAGGCCATTTATCGCGATTACAATTTGCAGACCTCGGCTTATATCGCGGCGATGAAAGAACAGGTGAAGGGATTGGAAACCCGCTGGATTTTGCGGATTGACCAGGTGAAGAAATGTAAAAAGTGCGGCGCGACTTTGCGAAGCAAGGGTGGGAACGATAAAATTCGCTACGAAAAAAACGGCCGGACCAAGGCCGAAAAGTGCGAACATGACTGGGGACCGCTCACGGGCCTGATTGAAATCCAGGAGTTCCCCTACTGGCACGAGGACTTCCACGCCTTCTTGGGCGCCAAACGCCTTTGGGAGTGGGAGAATGAGTACTGGCTCAAGAAGATCGGCTACAACTAGGGTGAGTTTTTCTGAATAATAATCGGGGCGGGGTTGGCTTGATGGGCTACCAAATAGCCGATACCGAAACTCAAGGAAATGAAAATCGCGAGACCGAGCCAAAAAATAATGGCGGTTCTATTTTCCTTTGACCAGTCGGTGAGGTTTGACATTAGAAGGCGGTTTTGATTATTATAATACGGCCGAATAAATAAAGTATGGCCCATACAAAAGCCAAAGGTTCAACTAAATTAGGCCGCGAGTCCGAGTCCAAACGGCTCGGCGTAAAGCTTTTCGCGGGCGAAAAAACCAAGCCGGGCGACATTATCATTCGCCAGCGCGGCACCAAATACTATCCCGGCAAGAACGTGAAAATCGGCAGTGATGATACCATCTATGCCATCAAAAACGGCGTGGTAAAATTTTCCAACAAAAGAAAAAACAACTTTGACGGCTCCAGAAAAACGGTGAAGGTAGTCAATGTAGTTTAGTTTTTACTCCGCCTCGGTTATCACTTTTAGTTTAATTTTAATCCCCTCTCCTAAATCTATGGGGACGGTATGTTCGCCGATGGTTTTAATGGGTTTTTCCAATTCAACTTTCAAATTTTTATAACCTTTCCGGGATAATTCAATTTCAATGTCTTTGCGACTCACCGAACCGAAAATCTCGCCCTTTTCTCCCGTTTTCATTTTGAATTTTAAAATTATCCCCTCAATTTTTCCCGCCTCAATCTTCAGTTTTTCAATCATTTTCTGACGCTCCGCTGCCCGGATTTTTTTCTGATGTTCCAATTTTTGAAGCGCGTTTTCCATAGCCGCCTCGGCCAGTTCCTTCGCCAAAAGAAAATTCCGGGCGTAACCGTCTTTCACCTCTTTCACATCAAGTTTCTGTCCGACGCCCTTTATGTCTTTTAATAAAATAACTTTCATTTAGCTATCTCTTGTTTGATTATCTCCAGCGCTTTATCCAGCTGGGGGTCTTTTTTATTTATGGAGTCGTCATCGGAAAATTTCACCTCAATATCCGGGTCAATCCCTTTTTTATTTATGTGCCTTCCTTTCGGCGTGAGCCACTCGGCGATGGAGATTTTGACCGAGGAACCGTCCCGGAAATTTTCAACTTCCTGAACGCTGCCCTTACCGAAAGTTTTTTCTCCGATGAGTTTCGTTCCTCTATTATCCTGCAGGGCGCCCGCGAGAATTTCCGAGGCCGAAGCCGAGCCGCCATTTATCAGAACTACCACGGGCAGATTTACCAAGGCGCTGGGGCCGTTCGCCCGGATGACATTTTGTTCACCCGAACGAAAATCTTCCCGCACAATCACCTCTCCCCTGTTTGAGAACCAGCCGGCGATATTCACGGCCACATCCAGATAGCCGCCCGGGTCGTTTCTTAAATCCAGCACCACGCCCTTCGCGCCTTGGAGCAAAGCCGAGAGCGCGGCCTGATAGAAAAGCGAGGGAGCGTTAGAATTGAAATTATAAAGCTGAACGTAGGCGACATCGCCGTCCTTCATTTCCCAGTCCAGAGTGGGTACGACGACGTTCGCCCGGATAATTTTAAATTCTTTGGGCTCTTTCCAGCCGTCGCGGAAAATTGAGAGCCGCACTTCCGTGCCCACCTCGCCCCGGATGAGTTTTACGGCGGCGTAGACATCCATATCAGTTGTTGAGGTAGCGTTGATTTTTAGAATTTTGTCCCCCGCTTTCAGGCCGATTTTTTCCGCCGGATTATTTTTCAGAGGCGCGATAACCACCAGTTGATTTTTTTGAATGCCGATTTCCATGCCGACGCCGCCGAAATTTCCGTTCAAATCCTCGCTGAATTTTTGAGAATCGCTCGGACTGAAAAAGGTTGAGTAGGGGTCGTCCAGCGATCCCAATACTCCTTTTATGGCGCCGTATAAAATATCCTCATCGGTTACGTCTTTTATGTTGTAGTACTTGTCTTTCACCGCTTTAACCGCCTCCCAGAAAACGGAAAGGTCGGCATTCAGCAACGTGCTGGTAGCCATCGGCGCGGAAATATTGATGTCGTCGGGAACTTTCCGGCCAAAACCGGTTTTAAAGCCGAGGTAAAAAATACCGCCAGCCAAAATTATGGCGATTAAAATTGGGAAAGTTAGTTTTTTATTCTTGAAAAACATTATTATTTATACTAAATTGAAATCCGTTAAAAGGCAATTAACGGGTCAAATTGCCACCCCGCCAGGTTTTAGCGTAAAATTAACCTAATGCCACCCGAGAAAGATTATATGAGGATTCTTAGAGAGCGGTCCGGGAAAAGTCATATTTATCAAAAGCATCAGATGGTGGGTTTAATGCTATCCGAAATTCTTCGCGACGAGAAACATAAAACCCTTTACATTAAGTTAGCCAAAGAACACGACTGCGAGAAACTGATTGACATTGCGAGGAGCGTGGCGGATAAATTAAACATTAAGAATAAAGGGGCGTATTTTATGAGCGTGCTTTTCAACAAGAAATCCAAGCCCAAAAAGAATTCTAAATTGTAACACCGGGATGAATGAGGTTTTAACCATAGACAACAAAAAGAGCGAAAAATTTCTCCGCCAAAAAACGGTGAGATTTGATTTCGGCAAATATTCCCGGAAGGATATTCAGGCGCTCGTAAAATCAATGCGGGAGATTATGAAAAAAGCTAACGGCGTCGGTCTTTCCGCAAATCAAATCGGAATGTCCTTGCGGCTCTTCGTGGCGCAGGTGCCGGATGCCAACGGCAAGCCGAAGTTCTACGCGGTCTTCAATCCGGAGATCGCGAAGATTTCAAAAGAAATAGAAATCCTTGAGGAGGGTTGTTTAAGCGTGCCCGAAACCTATGGGCCGGTGGAACGCCACTATCGCCTGACTTTGGCCGGACAGGATGCGAGCGGCAAGAAGATAAAAATCAAGGCCTGGAATTTGCTCGCGCGGGTTTTCCAGCACGAAATAGACCACTTAAACGGCGCGCTTTTCGTTGACAAGGCGAGCGAATTGCGCAAAGCGGAAGGAAAAGGAAAGAGAAAATGAAGTACCTATTTTTTGGAACGCCGGAGTTCGCGGCGATTGTTTTGGAAAAATTGATTAATTCCGGCTTCCCGCCCACGGGCATAGTTTGCAATCCCGACCGGCCAGTGGGACGGAAAAAGATTATCACTCCTCCGCCAACCAAGATTATCGGCGAGAAAAACGGCATTCCGGCGCTTCAACCGGAAAAATTATCGGATTTAAAAATTGGCAAGATTGATTTTGCCATCGTAGTCGCTTACTCAAAAATTATTCCCAAGGATATTCTAGAGAGGTTTGAACTGGGCGTTTTAGGCGTTCATCCTTCCCTGCTCCCGAAATACCGGGGCGCCACGCCGATTCAGTCGGTGATTCTCGCGGGCGAAAATGAAACCGGCGTATCGCTCTATTTAATGGATGAAAGGGTGGACCACGGGCCGATTCTCACGCAGCGAGAACTGGAATCTCCAATCTCCAACCTCCAATATCCAATACTTCAACGAAAATTGGCCGAACTGGCCGCGGTTCTATTAATAGAACTGTTGCCGAAATTTATGAAAGAAAAAATAAAACCCGAAGCGCAAGACGAAACCAAAGCCACTTACACGAAGAAGTTTACGACTGATGACGCGCGGGTTGATTTAATCAAAGACGATCCGATTTTGGTAGAAAGAAAAATTCGGGCGCTTAATCCCGAGCCTGGTACCTGGACTATCCAAAACGGCAAGCGGATAAAACTGCTTGAGGCGGAGGTAAAAGACGGAAAATTAAAATTGAAAATGATTCAAGTTGAAGGAGAAAAACCGAAACGAATCAATTGACTTTTGTATATTCCAATTTTATCCGTTCCCCGTCTTTTAGAATCATACTTTGCGGGTCGGCTATCACTGTCTCATCGGCGGTCGCTTTGAGTGCGTAGCCGTCGCGATTGATAAATTTTCCCCAGACGCTCATAAAATCGCCGAGGGTGTATGTTCGCGCGTCCTGGGCTTCCACGTGAATCTGACCTGTGGCGTCATGAGTATGGAGCGCGCGCTCGCAGGCGCCGGAGAGGCCGATATTAGCCGGAATAGTTTCGTTCGCGCCGTCCACGGTGATCGCAAGAATCGGATGAATATGTTGAATCAACGGCAAATTATCAATAATGCAGGGCACCGAAGCGCCGGGCGCCGATATCTTATCCCCGAAAAGTTTTGGATAGGAGAAAAGAAAAACCAAAAGAACGATTAATCCTCCGCCCAACCACCAGATTGTTTTATTGGTCTTCATACTTGTCTAAAGCTGCGGGGCAGGGATTCGAACCCCAATTTTTTGGTTCAGAGCCAAACGTGCTACCTTTACACCACCCCGCAATAGAAAACGCGGATTTATACTACCAGCGATTTTTATTAAATTCAATAGAATTAAAGAGTGTTTCCATTTTATTTCCTGATTCCGATGGCGGATAAAAAAAGAGAGAGTTCTTCATCCTTAATCTCCCGATGTCCGCCGGGTTTTAAATTCCCGAGTTCAATGTTTAAAATCCTCACTCGTTTCAAATCCTTCACAACATAATTCAAAGCGAGGCACATTTTTCGAATCTGCCTCTTTTTGCCTTCCGTAAGAATGATCCTGAATTTATTTGAGCCGACCGGCGAGACGCGGCAGGGCCGGGTGAGAGAATCCCCGATTCTCACGCCGCCGCTCATCTTTTTTAAAAAACCGCCTTGGATGGATTTGTCCACCTCCACCAGATACTCCTTCTCGTGTTCAAACTCCGGGTCAAGCAAGCGGCCGGTAATGCGTCCATCGTTTGAAAGAATAATCAGACCGTGCGAGTCCTTGTCTAGACGGCCAACGGGGAAAACGCGCGTTTTGTAGCGGAAGATGTCGCCGATGCTTTTTTGATTCCCCTCCGGGCCGTGAGAAACAATTCCGACGGGCTTATTGAACGCCAAATACACTCTCCCCGCCTCTACTTTTTTGAAACCGGAGCGAAGGGAAATTTTGTCGTTTTCTTTTACCAGCATACCAAGAACAGCCGGTTTGCCGTTTATCAAAACTTGGCCCTGCTCTATTAATTTATCGGCCTCCCGTCGGCTGCAGTATTGGTTCAAGGCCAGATAGCGATTTATTCGTATCGGAGTTCCCATTATTTCAAATACTCGTTTTGGTGCGGGTAGAGAGAATTGAACTCTCGTCTCTTGCTTGGGAAGCAAGCATATTGCCACTATACTACACCCGCTTTTATTTGGCACTCGTCGTCGAGCTGGCGCTTGCGGTGCTTGTCGCGCCTGGAACGACGATAATTAATTTCTCATCCGGCAATTTGTAGTTCGTTTGAGATTTCAGTTCTTTC
>CAYISE010000024.1:0-6785 GCA_964366055.1 uncultured Candidatus Saccharibacteria bacterium | reverse complement strand
TTACGCGGAAAAAAGAGGAATTTAAATCTATAAAAAAATCATCGGTTGGTCTTTATACCTGCGGACCGACCGTTTATAACTACGCCCATATCGGCAATTTAAGAACCTACATCTTTGAAGACATCCTTCAGAGAACTTTGGAATGGAACGGCTACAAAGTGAAACGGGTGATGAATATCACGGACGTGGGGCACTTAACTTCGGACGCGGATGAAGGCGAGGATAAACTGGAAAAAGAGGCCAAAAAAGAGAAGCGGTCGGTATGGGATATTGCCAAATATTATACGAATGCTTTTCTCAAGGATATTGACGCGCTCAACATCAAACGCCCAAAGTACCTTGCTCCCGCGACGAAATTCGTTCCGGAGCAAATAAGAATCATTCAGGCGCTTTTCAAAAACGGTTACGCTTACGAAACAGCGAGAGCGGTTTATTTTGACGTTTCTAAATTTAAGGAGTACACGAAACTTTCCCGCCAGAAGCTCTCGGAAAAAATAACGGCCGCCCGCGAAGAAGTGGTATCCGATGAAAATAAACGGAACCCGCAGGATTTCGCGTTATGGTTCAAGCTCGTGGACCGTTTCAAAAATCACGTCATGCGCTGGCCCTCGCCCTGGGGCGAAGGGTTCCCCGGCTGGCACATTGAATGCTCCGCAATATCAACCAAGTTCCTCGACCAACCGTTTGATATCCACACGGGTGGCGTTGACCATATTTCCGTTCATCATACGAACGAAATCGCGCAATCGGAAGGAGCGTACAAAAAACCTCTCGCTCTGTATTGGATGCACGGAGAATTCCTGGTAATAAACGACGAGCGCATGGGGAAATCCGTCGGAAATTTTCTTACTCTGGAAACATTAAAAGAAAAAAACATTGACCCCCTTGCCTACCGCTATTTTACCCTCGGCGCTCACTACCGCTCAAAATTGAATTTCACCTGGGAAGCGATAACGGGAGCGGCCCAGGCAATGAAAAACATGAGAAAAGACATTGCGATTCTAAAATCGGAAAAGCCGGGCGGAAACAATCATAAAAAAGAGACGGCGGCGATTCGCGAGAGATTTGCCGAGGCCGTAAACAATGATTTGAATACTCCCCAAGCCATCGCGATTCTATGGGAAACCGTGAAAGACGGGATACTTACTCCCAAAGAAAGGATTGATTTAATTATGGATTTTGACGAAGTACTGGGACTGGCGCTCAAAAAAATCAAGAAATTTCCTCCGATACCGTTAAAAATAAGGAGAATCGCCGATGAACGCGAGTTATGCAGAGCCCGTCAACAGTTTACGCAGGCCGACGTCTTAAGAGAGAAGATCCGCATGCTAGGATACTCTGTGGGAGACACACCCCGGGGACCCTTCGTTTATAAGGAATAATTTATGCCTGAAAAAAAATCCGTTAAGAGAGCGCAAGAATTAAAACTTCCGCCGCAGGATTTGGAATCCGAGCGCTCGGTCCTGGGCGCGCTGATGCTGGACAGGAACGCCGTTATCCAAGTGGCTGATTTTCTCGCGCCGACCGATTTCTACGAGACCAGAAATCAGAGAGTATATCAGACAATCATTGAACTTTTCAGCCAGGGCGAACCGATTGACATCCTGACCGTCTCTCACATCCTGAAAGAAAAGAAAGAATTGAATTCGGTGGGCGGCGCGGACTATCTGACGGAACTCGTTTCCGCCACGCCCACCTCCGCGCACGTGGCTCATTACGCGAATATCGTGAAAGAACAGCGGGTGCGCCGCGATTTAATCCAGGCCGCCTCCGAAATCAACGAAAAAACATTTGATGAAAGAAATTTTGAGGATTTGCTGGAGTTGGTGGAGCAAAAAATCTTCAGCATTTCCCAGCGCTCCCGCCCCCAAAAATTCATTCAATTGAAAGACGAACTGCCCTCGGCTTACGAGCGCCTGGAAAAACTCCACCGCGGCGAGAAGGGCTCTTTGCGCGGCGTCGCCACCCACTTTCACGATCTGGACAATATACTCTCCGGCCTCCAGCCCTCCGACCTCATTCTTTTGGGCGCCCGGCCCTCTTACGGCAAAACCTCGCTCGCCCTGGATATCGCCAGACAGGCGGCCACCATCGGCAAGAAATCCGTGGGAATTTTTTCCATTGAAATGTCCCGAGAACAGGTTATTGACCGTCTCATCGCCGTCCAGGCCCAAATCCCCCTTTGGCGCTTGAGAACGGGGCGTCTGAACGACGAGATGGAGTTCGCGCTCGTCCAACAATCCCTGGATGAACTCTCCAAGTCAAAAATATTCATTGATGACACGGCCTCCCCGACCCTGCTTCAGATGCGCTCCATGGCCCGCCGGCTCCAGATAGAACACGGCATTGACCTTCTGATCATTGACTACCTCCAGCTGATTCAGCCGCGAACCTCAAGCGACAATATGGTTCAGCAGGTCACGGAAATCTCCCGCGGTTTAAAGGCGCTCGCCCGTGAATTGAATGTTCCGATTCTGGCCGTTTCCCAACTCTCCCGCGAAGTGGACAAACGCGAATTAAAAATCCCCCGCCTCTCCGACCTTCGCGAAAGCGGCAGTTTGGAACAGGATGCCGACGTCGTGCTTTTCATCTATCGCAAGGACCGGGACCGGTTAGACACGCCCGAGAGCGAAAAGAACATCACCGAAATCATCATCGCCAAACACCGGAACGGTCCGGTGGGAAGCGTCAAGCTGATGTTTGACCCGGAAAAAGTCGGCTTCAAAAATCTGGACACGAGACACGCGCCGGAAGAACAGGAACAGACATGATTCCCAAACCGATAAAAAAATTTATTGAGGCGTTTTCCCAACTGCCGGCGCTGGGTCCCCGCCAGGCGACGCGGCTGGCTTTTTATCTCACCGCGCTCCCCAAAGCGACGCTTAGCGAGTTGGAAAAATCCTTAAGAGAATTGAAAGAATTGGATCGCTGCGAACGCTGTTTCTTTTTGAAGCAGGGCGGTTCAAAAATCTGCGAGATTTGCGCCGATGCTAAACGCGACCCGCTAATTATCGCAATTGTTGAAAAGGAAACCGACCTGCTGTCGTTGGAAAAAATCGGGAGCTACCGCGGCCACTACTTCATCTTGGGCAAACTGGCCGAAAAAGGCGTATTGGAAACCGCCCAAAAACTGCGGCTGGAGCATTTGAAATCCAGGATAAAGAGCGAGGACGGGAGGATAACGGAATTGATTATCGCCCTGAATCCCACCGCCATCGGGGATTTCACGGCCGATTTGATTAAACGCGAATTCCGGGATTTGGCGGCGAAAATCACCCGCTTGAGCCGCGGCCTTCCCACCGGCGGCGAGATAGAGTTTGCCGACGAAAGCACTCTGGGGAGTTCTTTTGAGCACCGGCTGTAAATTCTCACGCCTAATTAGCGAATCGCGGCGATTCTTAATTCGGTATAATTCTGCCGATGTCCTTTTGTCTTGCGGTATCTCGTCTTGGAGTGATAGCGAAAGATGATTTTCTTGTCGTCCCGCGCCTGGTTCAAAATCTCCGCTTCCACCGCGGCGTCTTTTATATAAGGAGCGCCGATCTCCGCCCGGTCGCCATCCGTCTTGAGCAAAACTTCGTTCAACTTCAAAATATCGCCAATCTTGCCGATTAACTTCTCAACTTTAATCTTATCCCCCACTTTCACTTTATACTGCTTCCCGCCTGTTTTTATTACCGCGAAATTCATATTCCTAAAGATAACAAACCCAAAAAGAAAAATCCAGCTCCCTTGAAGGAACTGGATTAATCTTTTCTCAATTAAGAAAATTAGTGTTCGGTGTGTTCCCGCAATTTGCCGATAAGAGACATCGCGTAATCCTTGCCGCCCAAGCCGAAAGCCAAGCCGAAAGCCAGAGCCAGCATCGCGATCAAACCGGTTATCAGAGCGTTCACCACCGCGAGCGCGATTCCTAACTGGGAAAGGGTCGCGAGAAAACCGAAGATTATTACCGCCCACCAGGTCAGGGAGGCCAGGAAACCGGCGCCGTGCAAATGAGCGCTTTTTACCGAAGCGCGCACTACGTGGCGCAGGAAGTGCCCGATGACGAAAGTGGCTAACATAATCAACACCGCCACGATGATGTTCGGCACGTAAAGCAGCACATCCTTCAAGAAACCGGAAAGCGAGTAAAAACCGAGAATGTCGGTAGCCGCCAATAAAAAGACGACGACCAGAAACCAGTAGACCAACTTGTGGAAAAATTTGCCGGTGTTTATGGTCATATTGGCCCGATCAAAATACTCTTTCAAGCCCATGCTCACGAGTAACTTATCCAACTTGATTAAGTTGATAACTTTCTCAACGAGCGCTCCAACGCCGGCCGCCACGATCAAACCGATGATAAGGATGACCAAGGCGCCGATAATGTTGGCGAGAGTGCCGATAAAACCGACCCACATGCTCTGCAAAGAACCGACCACCACCGAAGTCCAATCTTGAATAAACATTATTTGCATTCCATAAATTACTCGACCTTTATATAACGTATGGTTATTATAGCACATCCATACCTATTCATACTCCCATTAAGAAACCCCACTGCGTTTTCGCAATGGGGTTTTGATACAACTACGAGATAAGGTTTTTAATAAACCTTACCCCGTTGATTCCTTCAAGCAACCACACCTCAAGCCATTTTAAGGGATTCCACAAGTGCACATACCATCGTTTCCAGATGCTCTCCGCGTACGCGCGCGAGGTGCTCGCGAAGACATTATGCTTTTTGAGCCACAAGGTGAGCCACGAAGGCACGCGGAGGCCGGGTATTTTGTCCCGAAGTTCCCGGTAAAGCGCTCGCACCTCCCGAATTTTGAGTTCCCGCCAATCCCGTACCCCGGCTTTTGCCTTTGCGGCAAACACAGAAAGGTCCTCCTCAAATTGGGATTTTTTTCTGCTCCGGAGCCAGACCTCTTCCATTTGGAAGAAAAGCTTCGCGATGATTCTCAACTCCGTGAGCGTATCTTTCGCTCTTCCCCGCCAAAATGCGGGTATGCTCTCCTTAGGGAAGCCGGACCGCCTGTCGGACCGTTTCTTCCGGAACCAAAACCCGAAATTCATCGGATGGAATCCGCGCCGCGATGCATACAGATACCACATGAAAAATGAAAGACGGTCCCAGTACTGCCGCTTGTTCTCGTTCCAGCGTCGGCATACCTCCACCATGTAGTCGGTGGAATAAAATTGCTCCCACGCGTTCGTGAAGGACTCCATAAGTTCATCCGCCTCCATACTCTCCGGCTTCACCGCGACGTGCGCGCTGTCGTACGTGTTGAAATCGGGATGAAGCCACCGCCCTTCTTCCACCCAGTGTTTGTGGTCCGCGGACCCGGGGAGCGGCGTGAGAATGTAGAACGATGCCGCATCAAAACCGATGCGTTGCAACGTTGTGATATCCTCTTGGATGCTTTCTGCGGTATCAAATGGCAATCCTAGGATGTATCCCGCGTGCGCCGCAATTCCGAGTTCGTGGCAAAGATTTATCAGCGCGCGGTAGTCCTTCACCTGATTCTGGAACTTCCCCTCCACCCGCAGATTCTTCTGGTTCACGCTTTCTACTCCCAGAAACATCTGCACGCATCCCGCGCGGGCGATAAGCGGGAAAAAATCCTTTTTGTTTTTCGCCGCGAGGTCCGCCTGTATCATAAAAGTAATGGGCAGACCTTTCTCCCGCAGCGCGATGAACCCTCGGGCGATTTGCTCCCAGTGCGGATTACGGACGAAGTTGTCGTCCGTAAAAAACCAGTGTTTAATCCCCTCGCGGCGGTATCCTTCTTCCACAACCCCGACGATTTTTTGAGGGTCGCGGAATCGCACATCGTTCCCCTGCACGTTGATGATGGTGCAGAAATCGCAGTGAAAAGGGCATCCGCGCCCGGTGTCAAGCGTCCCGAAGGGGCTGGCGAATCCTCTCCCTACCTCTTTTTTAGTGGGGAATGTGAGCGGCGCGGAGGTAAGGTCAGGAAGCGCATTCAGGAAATTGTAGAGTTGCTGTGTCTTCCTCTGCACGATGTCTTTTACTATTTCCGTCCACCGTCCTTCCTCTACCTCCCCCGCGACGAGGATGACGCCCTGCGCCATCGCGCCTTTGAGATCTTCCGTGAGCCCCAGCATCGCGAGCGTTCCGCTCACATGGAATCCCCCGATAACTACAGGAATCCCGTGCGGCAGAAACTGCGCGCTGATATCAAGCGCCCGCGGGAACTGATTGGTTTGCACCCCCGCGAGACCGACGATGACCGTCGTTCCCCGCGCTTTCGCGCGAAGAATTTTCTTTACAGGCACGTCGGTGGTTGCCTCATCGTAGGCGAGAACCTCCACCTCCGTATCTTCAAAAAACGGGTCGCGCGCGATATCGCGGGAGAGTGTGGTCATCTGCGCGAGCGTGTTACTCCGGATGACGCCGATATGGCACCGTATCGGGTAACCGTCGGCATAGTTTGTGCACCGTACAAACACGATGCGCAATTTTCTCTTTTCCATTCTAAGTGTCCTTCCTGTATTTGTGAATTGTTAAGTTATTTTTAAGTGCTGGAGAGCAGTATAACCCATTTTCATCAAAACAAGAAAACCTCTCGGGGGCGAGAGATTTTCTTGTTTCCATCGGCTCGAACCGCCGACTTTCGGCGGGAATTCTTTTGGCGGAATTCAAAACCCCCTGGAATTTCTTGGCGGAAACCAATGCCGAGGGGCGAAGCCCCGAGGCAATTTCTTCGGCAAATCTGAAATGGTGGTCATTATACCAAAAAGTTCGGACTTACTTCCAGCAGAATCCCGAATGATGT
>CAYISE010000023.1:0-8753 GCA_964366055.1 uncultured Candidatus Saccharibacteria bacterium | reverse complement strand
TCATCGTGGCCACTGCCTTTTCGGCGAACGAAACCGACGGATTGGACGGACTTCTGGGCGGCGTGATGTTTTTCGCCTTCGCCGCCATCGCCGTGGTGGCCTTCGTTTTGCACCGCTATGATTTAGCCGTGATGACCGGTTCAATTTTAGGAGCGCTGCTGGCTTTCTTGTGGTTTAATATTTATCCGGCGAAATTTTTCATGGGCGACACCGGTTCTATGTCGCTCGGCATCACTTTAGGCGTGATGGCGATGCTCACCAACACGCCGGTTCTTTTGCCATTTTTCGGATTTATTCTGGTGATTGAATCCGCTTCGGTTATCATTCAAACAATCAGCAAAAAAATCCGGCGGAAAAAAATTTTCCATTCCACTCCAATCCATCATCATTTTGAGGCGCTGGGCTGGCCCGAGAGCCAGATTACGATGCGATTCTGGATTGTCAGCGCCATGATGACGATTTTGGGTTTAGTTTTATTCTTCCTCGCTCGCTTCGCATGACCACTCTCATCAAAAACGGTTTGATTTACGACGGCGCCGGCAACGCCCCGATTAAGACCGACATTTTGATTCAAGACAAAAAAATCGTCCGCTTGGGGAGTTTTCCGAAGAAAAGCGCGGATTCGGTCATTGATGCCACCGGCATGGTTGTTACGCCCGGATTGATTGATGTTAATTTTGAAGCCGAAGGCGCGGCTGGCATTTTGGCGGATTTCCATCAGGAAAATCTGATAAAGCGGGGCGTGACCACCGTAATGGGAGGGGGAAGCGGCATTTCGCTCGCGCCGGTTCTGAATGGCTCGCTGAATTTAATCGGAGAATGGGGAATTGCTCCGCGATTCAATCTGTCTTCTCAATCCATGGAGGAATTGCTCGCGGTTTTAAAGAAGCGCGGGGTAGGCGTAAATTTCGGGACGCTGGTCGGTTATTCTTCAATCCGTCATTTCTTTACCGGCGGGAGTGACAGAGACCTGACGCTTCGGGAAATAGAGAGCGCGAAACGGCTTCTCGGCCAATCTCTGCGGGAGGGCGCTTTCGGATTTTCCACGGGTTTGATTTTTCCTCATTCCAAAGCCGTGCCGGCGCGGGAAATTCTGGAATTAGTCCGGGAGGTGAAAAGTCGTAAGCGCGTTTACGCGACTCATCTCCGTTACGAGGACGCGAGAGTGCTGGAGGCATTGAGAGAAATTTTGGATATTGCCGAAACCGCCGGCGCGAGCGTGGAAGTCAGTCATTTTCAGCCGCTTGGCGAATTCGCGGATTTTTATGAAACAGCCCTCGCCTTGATTGAAAAAGAAACGGCCCAGAGTAACGTAAACTTTGACGTTTTTCCGCATCCCGTGGCGATGGCGCCGATTTACTCCTTATTGCCCGACTGGGCTAAAGTGAGCGAATTGAAGGGGATGCTGGAAATTTTAAAATATAAAGACAACAAAGAGAGGATTTTAAAACATCTCCAGAAAATAAAAATTGAAGATATCGCGATTGCCGAGGTTCCGCCGAATTTAAAATTTTTGGAAGGGATGTCCTTAAGGGACTTCGCCAAAAATGAGGGTCTCACGAAAGCGCGGGCTCTTTTCGGACTTATGGTTTTGACCGGCCTTAGAGCCAAAATATTCTACGGATGGACGGATAGAAAAATTTTAGACAAGTTTTTGGCGAGCCAACGATCCATTGTTACGGCGAATTACCATCACTTTACGGACGAGCGCGCGAGCGCGGAGAACTTTTTCGCCTGGGCCGAACGGAGCGGAAAACTGTCCCTGGAAAAAGCCATCGCGAAAATGACCGGCCTGCCGGCCGCCAAATACAGCATGGAAAGGCGCGGCTTGATAAAAGACGGCTATGCGGCGGACATTGTGTTTTGGGAAAATTGGAAACCCAAAACGGTTATGATAAACGGCTCCGCCGCGATGCGGAACGGGGCGAGCGAGAGAAAATTAGTCGGGTCGGTTTTGAAAGCCGGATAATTTCATGTTTTGGAAATTCACGAGAAGTTCAACGCCGGATTATCTCTTCATCGCTTTTCTGGCGATACTGATTATTTTCGGGCTCGTGATGCTCACGAGCGCCTCCTCGGATTTATCCCGAACAAAATTCGGCGACAGTTATTACTATCTGAAGCATCAGATTCTTTACGGCCTTTTGCCCGGTCTGGCCGGGTTTTTCATCGCGCTTTTTTTTAACTATCAACGTTGGAAAAAATGGGGTTTGCTCCTTTTAATTTTGAGCGTCGTTTTCCTGCTGCTGGTTTTTACCCCGCTGGGTTTTAAGGCCTATGGTTCGGATCGCTGGCTCAATATCGGCGGTTTCGGTTTTCAGCCCGGCGAGTTCGTGAAAATCGCTTTTCTGATTTACATGGCGGCCTGGATCGGCAAAAGCCAAAACCGGGGCAAGAGTTTCACGGCGGGACTCGTTCCGTTTTCGATTCTCCTCGCGAGCGTCCTTCTGCCGCTCGTTCTTCAGCCCTCTACCACCACGGCGGTGCTCATTCTCGCGGCCGCCATCACGATGTATTTTACGGCCGGCGCGAAAGTAAAATTTATTTTCCTGATTGTTTTAATGGGAGCTCTGGCCGTGGTCTCGCTTATTTTAGCCACTCCTTACCGCCTGCAGCGAATCTTGGGTTTCATAAATCCCGGCGCCGACCCGCTCGGAAAAACCTATCAAATCAACCAGTCCCTGACTGCAATCGGTTCGGGAGGAATCTGGGGGACCGGGTACGGCCGTTCCGTCACCAAGCTGTATTATCTGCCGGAGCCGATCGGGGACTCCATTTTCGCGGTGATCGGCGAAGAACTTGGTTTTGTCGGCTCGCTCACGCTCGTTTTTTTCTTTTTGCTTTTCGTCTGGCGCGGGCTGATTATCGCGAAAAGCGCGCCGGACACCTTCGGCCGGCTTCTGGGAACCGGTTTTATGGCGCTCATCGGTTTTCAGGCGTTTATTCACATCGGCGCGAATTCGGGGTTGATTCCCTTGACCGGCGTACCCCTGCCTTTTATCAGTTACGGCGGAACGGCGCTGGCGGTTTTTTTGACCATGAGCGGTCTGGTGGTTAATATTTCAATGAAGCGGTAGTTTATATTTTATGCGAAACAAAATAATATTGTTGACGGGCGGCGGAACGGGCGGGCATATTTTCCCGCTCGCGGCCGTGGCGGACGAACTTAAAAAAATAAATTACGCGGATATCAAAGTCGCGTACTTGGGACCTAAAAGTCCGTTAAATGAGGAATTTTTGAATCGCGACATTCCGGTTTATAGAATTGCTTCCAGCAAATTGCGGCGATATTTTTCTTTCGCCAATTTCATTGACATCCCTAAATTTTTCTTCAGCATTTTTCAGGCGCTCTTTTGGCTCTACTTCCTGATGCCAGACGTGGTTTTTTCCAAGGGCGGTCCGGGGGCGTTCGCGGTGGTGCTGGCGGCGCGATTTTATTTCATACCGATTATAATTCACGAGTCGGATTCGGTGCCGGGATTGACCAATCGCTTGTCCGCCAGATTCGCGAAGCGGATCGGGTTGAGTTTTGAGACCGCCGCCGCGTATCTCAATCCGAAAAAAGTTTTTGTTTCCGGAAATCCCATCCGCGCCGGTCTGGCGGGGGAGAGCGTTGCCGGCCCGGCGGCCAAATCCAATCTCGGCTTCAATAAAGATGAGAATTTAATTTTCGTTTGGGGCGGATCGCAGGGCGCGATGCGCATCAATAATTTCATTTTTGACAATCTGGAAGTTCTTCTGAAGCGCTACCAGATTTTTCACCAAGTGGGAGAGAATAATTTAGAGGAGGCGAAATCAATCGCGGAATACGGCGGGCGCTATCAATCGGCCGGTTTTCTGGATACGGAAAAAGTCAGGGAGGTTTTGGGAGCGGCGGACGTGGTAGTATCGCGGGCCGGCGCCGGCTCCATCTTTGAAATCGCCGCCTTCGGCAAGCCCACCATTTTAATCCCTTTGGAGGAAGCGGCGGGAGACCATCAGAAACTCAACGCTTACGAATACGCAAAAACCGGCGCGGCCATCGTGATTGAGGAGGCGAACCTGAAACCGAATATCGTCTCTTCCCAAATTGACAATATCTTGAAAGATAAAAATAAATACGCCGCTATGGCGACAGCCGCTAAAAAATTCGCCCAGCCGAAGGCCGCGGGAATAATTGCTCAAGAAGTGCTGAAATTGGCCAAGCTAGTAAGATAAGCAGGGATTGGCGTATAATTTCCATATGTCGATCAGAGTCAGATTTGCGCCATCGCCAACGGGTCCTTTCAGTATCGGGAATGCCCGGACGGCCCTTTTTAATTGGCTTTTTGCCCGCCACGAGGGGGGTAGGTTTCTATTAAGGATTGAGGATACCGACCAGGAACGTTCTAAAAAAGAATATGAGAAAGATGTCCTGGAGGGATTGAAATGGCTGGGCTTGGATTGGGATGAAGATTTTTTCCGCCAGAGCGAACGGACGGAAATCTACGAAGGTTACCTTAAAAAACTGATTGAGGAACAGAAGGCCTATTATTGTTTCTGTTCGGCCGAAGAATTGGAGGCCGAACGGCAGGCACAGATGAGCCAGGGCCTCGCGCCCAAGTACGGCGGCCGATGCCGAGCCCTTCCGCCCGAGGAGGCCGAGGCGCGTTCAAAAAAAGAACCGGCGGTCATTCGTTTCAAAATGCCGGGGAGCGTCATTTCGTTTACCGACTTGATTCGCGGCCGGGTTTCATTTGACACGAACTTAATAGGGGATTTGATTATCGCGAAGGATTTGAAGACCCCGCTCTATAATTTCGCGGTGGTGGTTGACGACAATGATATGAGTATCACGCACGTGATCCGGGGCGAGGATCATTTGTCCAATACGCCCAAACAGATCGCGATTATTGAAGCGCTGGGTTTAGTTCAACCCTGCTACGCGCACCTGCCTTTGATTCTGGGGCCGGACCATAAAAAACTCTCTAAGAGATATTTGGATGTCTCTTTCAGCGATTACAAACAAAAAGGATACCTCGCGCCCGCGATGATGAATTTTTTGGCGCTCCTCGGGTGGCATCCGGAAAAAGACCGCGAGGTGTTGAGCCGCGAGGAGATGGTCGCCGAGTTCGGTCTCAAGCGGGTGCAGAAATCCGGCGCGGTTTTCAATCCGGAAAAACTGGATTGGTTAAACGCCCATTATATAAAAAATCTGCCCTTGGAAGAATTAACGGAAGCGCTCGCTGATCTCGTGCCTAAAGAGTGGTTGAAGAAAAAAAATATTCTGGAGAAAGCCGGAGCGGTGGAACGGGAACGGATGAAAAAACTTTCCGATTTCAGGGATTTGGCCGGATTCTTTTTTGAAGTGTCGGATTATTCCAAAGAACTCTTGATTTGGAAAGAAACGCCGCCGTCGGCGATTTTAGACAATTTGCGTTTCACGTTGGATGTGATTTTGAAAATTCCGCCGGGGGAGTTCAACAAAGCGACGATTGAAAAATACGTGATGACCGTAGCCGAAAAAAGAGGCCGGGGCGAAGTTTTGTGGCCGTTGCGGGCGGCTCTGTCCGGCCGCGAGACCTCGCCCGGTCCGGCGGAAATTCTGGAGATAATCGGCCAGGAAGAAGCCGAAAAGAGAATTGGCATTGCCATCAACAAACTGGAAAGTTAAGAAAAGAATCATGAATTATTTTAGAAAGATTACGTCAGCGGTTTTTATTCTAATCTTGTGTTTTGGATTTTCAAACGGCGTTTTTGCCCAGACGAATGGCGTTTCAAACGCCGCCGGCGCAAATTCCGCCGACCAGCTTCAAAGTGTGATTAATCAAAAAAACTCCGAACTCCAGCAAATCCAGAATCAGCGGGACGCGCTCCAGGCGCAACTCAACGAAATTTCTCAATCCAAAAAAACTTTAGGCAAAGAAATCCAGAGCATTAATTATAAAATCAACCAGCTGGACCTGCAACAAAAAGCCAACCGGCTCACGGTGGAAAAACTGACTCTGGAAATAAGTTCCTTGAATAAAAATATCATTCAAGCGGGAACGGATATTCAGAAACGAAAGGAGACCATCGCGAAACTTTTTCGGGATATGCAGGACCGGGACCATGTGAATCTTTTAACGTTGATTCTTCAAAGCGGGGGATTAACCGAAAGCGTGGATCGGGCGAACGAGGTCTTCACGTTGAATAACGCGTTGATGGAAAATATCAGCGACCTGCGGAGCATGCAGGACGACTTAAACAGGAAATTGGAAACCGAAGGCCAAAAGAAAACGCGGCGCCAGATGGAACAGGCGAATCTCGCGAATAATCAATACATTCTTCTGGACCAAAAAAACGAGAAGCAGGATTTATTGTCCCAAACCAAAGACCAGGAAAAAATATATCAGGACCAAATCTCCAAGTTGGACGAACAACAATCGGCCATCAGCCAATTCATTGAAGATATCGAAGACCAGCTGCGCGCTTCGTTTAATCCGAACCTACTGCCGCTCAAACGGCCGGGCGTTTTGGAATTCCCGGTTTTCAGCGCGGTGGTCACCCAATATTACGGGCCGACCAAGTTTGCCGAACGGGCCTATCGCACGAAGTTCCACACCGGCGTGGATTTCAGCGCTTCCATCGGAACGCCGATTTTCGCGGTGGCGGACGGCACAATTTCAAGAGTGGATAACAACGACCGCGGCGTTTCCCGTTGGAAACGTTATCAGTACGGACGATATGTCCTGATCGCGCATCCGAATAATCTCTCATCACTCTACGCGCATCTGTCGCGCGCAATCGTGAAGGCGGGTGATATAGTTAAGAAGGGTGATTTGCTTGGGTATTCGGGCAATTCGGGTTACGCTTTCGGTCCGCATCTTCACCTCGGCGTTTTCTGGACACCCAGTATTCAGCTGAAGCCCGTGCCGCCGGCCGCCGGATTGGTTCCCATTGGCGTTACAATTGACCCGATGAATTATATGCCGGCGAACGATTTCGTTTCAAAGGCCGACAGTAGTTAAATTTTATGAATTATTTATGGAAAAGAAAATTTCAATAATTTTGTCTTTAATCATTCTCATTCCGCTTTTAAGTTCGGCTCAAGTGAATGACTCGGTTTTGCCGGACACCATAAATTTACTCGCGCCAATCTCCAATTTTATTGATAAATTGAAAAACATAAATATCGGGGAGTCGGTATCACTCGGTGAAGCCAATTCCGAGATTGATCTTTCAAGCGCAAAAAGTATTTGGGAGAAGATTAATAACTGGTTTTCATCGCACATCGGCGTGAGTTTCACCGATATTATCAAAGCGATTTTCAATTTCATCATCTGGATATGGGAACTTATTATCAAACTCATCCGAGTTGGACTTTCGTATCTCTGAAATAGTCAGGACGCAAAAGGTATAATGTGCGACAGATATGAAAAATAAAGGAGGGCCGAAATCCGTTCATTTTATAGGAATCGGCGGAATTGGCGTGAGTTCCCTAGCTCGCTGGTTCAGGACTCAAAAATGGGCTATTTCGGGCTCGGATTCAGCCGAAGGTAAAATTACTCTCGGGCTCAAAAAAGACGGCATAAGAGTCAAAATAGGCCATAAAAGGGCTAATTTAAGTCCCGAAACAGGTCTAGTTATATACAGCAATGCCGTGAAACCGGACAATCCGGAGATGCTGGAAACTAAACGGTTAGGCATCCCGGTTTTGTCCTATCCGGAGGCGGTAGGCACTCTTACCCGCCATTACAAAACTTTTGGAGTGGCCGGCGCCCACGGCAAGAGCACGACCACCGCTTTGCTCTCTTTGGTTTTGCTCAAGGCCGGCTGGGACCCGACGGTAATCGTTGGAACGAAACTGAAGGAGTTCGCTGGCCGGAATTTCCGTCTCGGTCATAGTCCGTATTTGGTATTGGAGGCCGATGAGTGGAAGGGCGCGTTCTGGCGCTACTCCCCTTTCGGCGCGATTATTACGAACATTGACAAGGAGCATCTGGATTTCTACAAAAATTTCGGAAATATCAAAAAAAGTTTTTTGAGATTTATCGGAAATATCCGGACCGGCGGAATATTAGTCGTGAACCGCGACGATAAGAATCTTTTGGCGCTGAAACCGCGAATTGAAAAAATCGCCCGGCGGAGCGATTTCCGCATCGCGTGGTATTCGGCGGATAATGCTCCAAAAAATTTCATCGTTCGTTTAAAAAGGAATCTTTCCATCTCCGGCCGGCATAATCTTTCCAACGCTCTGGCGGTTTATGTTTTGACTAAAAATTTGGGGATTCCCGAAAATAAAATTCTTCCCGCGCTCAAGAGCTATCGCGGCGCCTGGCGAAGAATGGAGTACAGAGGCGAAATCAAAACGCAAATATCAAAAATCAAAGTTTATGATGACTACGCTCACCATCCCACGGAAATCAAAGCCACTCTCCAGGCCTTCCGAGAAAAATTTCCGGAGAGAAAAATAATCTGCGTCTTCCAACCGCATCAGGCCCACCGCTTAAAAGTCCTGTTTAAGGATTTTACGAACGCCTTCAGCGATGCCGACATTCTTGTTCTTCTCCCCTCTTACAAGGTGGCTGGCCGGGATATATCAAGTAGAAAATACACCTCGGAGACACTCGCTAAAAAAATCCCCGGCGCGATTTACCTGAAAAATCCTCATTACCTAAAAAGGATTATTCAGGAAATCGTCATTAAAAATTTAAAATTGAAAATTGAAAATTCTACGCTAGTAATGATGGGCGCCGGTACGGTCGTGGAATATACCGATGAACTTCTCCGGAAAATGAAGTAAGATTAGGCAG
>CAYISE010000022.1:0-8946 GCA_964366055.1 uncultured Candidatus Saccharibacteria bacterium | reverse complement strand
GCCGGGTAGCTATGTTCGGACGGGATAAGCGCTGAAAGCATCTAAGCGCGAAGCCCCTCCCAAGATTAGATACCATGAACTCGTAGTAGACTACTACGTTGATAGGCTCTAGGTGTAAGGCCCGCAAGGGTTTTAGCCGAGGAGTACTAATAAGTTCACCACTTCACTTTTTCTCGTGAAGCATATTAATTTCTATCTCAAAAAGCTGACTTGCGCCGAACCTCGCATCGAATTGTTATTAGTGATTTCCTGGTGATCAGACCTAGTGTGGCCTACCTCTTCCCATTCCGAACAGAGAAGTAAAAGCACTAGGTATCGATGATACTCGAGTTTATCTTGGGGAAAGTAGATTTCGCCGGGAATTCATTGCTAATAATTCGATGCGAGGCAGGTGATTTTGGGCGCTACAGTTAACTGTAGCGCCTGTTAGTTATCCCAGCCGGTCGTTCTGTATAAAAATGCGGAAACCCTTGAACCAAATTTTGATTGCTTGAAAGAGCGGCATGATGGAGACGAAATAATTTAATTCTACGAATCCCTTGAAAATCCAAGCAATTAGGCCGGAAATAATGAACGGGCCGATTTTCGCGACGGCATACTTGCCGCCGACAGGGATGATGTAAGGATATTGGCGGTGTTTATAAGAATATTGCTTGGGTTTTTCAACGAAACCTTCCATAGCCAGGATTTTTTGAAAAATATTTTTTGCCGCGATCCGGCCTTCTATTATCGCTGGTCGCACCATCCAAGGAGTTGGCTGATTGGTGTGCGGATGATATAGCACCGCCGCGTCCCCGATGGCGTAGGCGTTTTCGTGATTTTCGCTCTCAAGGTTCGTGTCCTGGTCTATTTTGAACGGCATATCGGCGGTGAGCCCATTTGCCTTCACGCCGCCAGCCCAGATAATAATATCGCAATCTCTCTTCTTATCGTTGTCCAAACAAACGGTTTTTTTATCAATTTTCGTGATTCTCGCGTTCGTTACGACCGAAACCCCCAATTTTTGAATTCGGCGCGTGGCCTTTTCGGACACCCGTTCGTCCAAGTTTGAAAGAATGACAGGATTGGCCTCAATGATGGTTATTTCCGTCTCGCATTTATTGCCGTACTCTTTCTGGAGTTCGGGAATCCATTCTTTTATCTCGCCGGCAAGTTCTACGCCCGTTGTGCCGCCACCGCCAATGACAATCTGGATGTTTTTATTGGAATCTCGGAATATGGATGTAATTCGGTCGCGGATTTTTATGGCATCCCCGAAGGTTTTTAAATGGAGAGAATGTTCTTTGAGGCCGGGGATGTTGAAATAATTCACCTCGGCGCCCAGCGCGATTATCAAATATTCAAAGTCAATTTCCGAGCGCGAGAGCCGAACGGTCTTATTTTCTATGTCCGCCTGAACCACCTGGTCGTTTATGAATTGGAAATGAGACCAGTTCCTGGAGTTTCAGATTGCTCGCGGTCTCGGGCGAGGTTGCGGCAATCTCGTATAAAAGAGGAGTGAAAGTGTGAAAAGGATTTTTGTCTACAAGTACGACCGAATACTTTTCCCGCAGGTCGTGTTTTCTTAGTTTTTTTGAGAGCGTGAGCGCGGCCTGGAGCCCGCCGAATCCGGCGCCAAGAATGACGATATTCTTCGTATTCACCCTCTAATTATGTAGAATTGATGAGGTTTTAGCACTATTGACTTTTATATTACTTTTATGCTACAATCTCAACAGAAGAATTAATAAACAATTGTTATCCAAATTAATAGGAGCGAAAATGGATGTTATTATAGGATTACTCGCAATTCTCGGCTTATGGGCGATGGTTTATGCCATTGCCTATGCCTCAAAACCAAACGAAAAATGTCAATGCCCAAAATGCCACAAATGGCATTGATCTAATTAATCTTAATCAACAACCAAAACCAATGGGTTGGCTATGTGCTGGCATGCCGCCGGTACGGGAGTTGGATTGTAAGGACCGAGCAGACCAACTGCTCCCGTTGTATTGTAATGATACAACGGTTTTTTATTTTCCGATCCGATACACAGGAATTATAAAACTTGGCGCTGTAATCAATTATTGATTAGACCAATCAACCAACTGGAGTTAATTTTACTTCGCAGTTCTGGGTGGTATAATTGATTATACCACCTGAAAAGCGGCAATGGGACAAATGAATTGATTCCTAATGTTTTAAGTTTCGTCTATAATAATAGCGATGATTCATTATCTCAGCCAAACCGATTTGAGAAAATTTCGTAGTAAAACCGCGCTCGTGCGCGTGGACTTGAACATTGAGACCGATGCGTCATTGGATTCCTACCGCCTGGAGGCGGTTCTGCCGACTATCCGCTTACTTCTCAAAAATCACATTAAAGTCGTGATTCTTAGCCATCGGGGACGTCCTGAAGTCCTAAATCCTAAATCCGAAATCCTAAACAAATTCCGAATATCAAAATTCGAAAAACTCTCGCTAAAACCATTTGCCAGAGTTCTATTCATAGAACTCGGAAGAAAGGTGGATTTTTTGGCTCATTTTAATTTTGCGGAGATAAAATCACGAATAGAAAAATCCGAGCCGGGGAGTGTTTTTCTCCTTGAGAATCTGCGGTTTTTACCGGGAGAAGACAGGAACGATTCCGGATTGGCAAAACAATTAGCATTATTAGGCGATTTTTACGTAAACGACGCCTTCGCGGTCTCGCACCGCAAGAATGCCTCGCTGGTTGCCATCACTAAATATCTTCCGTCCTACGCCGGACTTTTGATGGAAAAGGAGATAAGAAACCTGGGTGGTGTCTTTAAAGACACCACCCATCCCTTCGTTATTGTTTTGGGGGGAGCGAAAATGAAAGATAAAATTCTGGGGCTTCGCACCCTTATTCAGAAAGCGGATTATGTACTCCTGGGTTCCGATGCTTTCAATGAATCTGTTCCGAGTTCATCCAAACTTACTTGGCCGGAGGATGTGAAAAGACACGGAAGATTTACGTGGGATATCGGTCCGTTCACAATTGATTATTATTCTTCCGTCATTGGCAGGGCTAGAACAATAATTTGGAATGGCCCGCCTGGATTTTTTGAGAAAAAGGGATTTGAAAAAGGGACGATTGGAATTTGGAGGGCGGTTTTGAAAAATAAAAAAGCCCGCACAGTTATCGGCGGCGGCGAAACATTAGCTTCAATTGGTCTACTCACCACCCGCTACAAACTACTCGCTGATAAAAACAAGAATTTGTTTTTATCAACGGGCGGTGGCGCGATGCTGGAGTGTTTGTCGGGCAAAAAACTTCCTGGGATTGAGGCGTTAAAATAATATGAAAAAAATCATTGTCTTCTATCACGCCGATTGTCCCGATGGGTTCGGGGCGGCCTGGGCGGCGTGGAAGAAATTCGGAAACAGAGCGGAATATTTGCCGATAAAAGCCAATCAAGAGCCGAATCAGCTCGGCGACGCGGAGATTAAAAATCGGGATGTCTATTTGCTTGATATTTGCGTTTCTCCGTCAAAACTTCGGGAATTGATGAAGAATAATAAGTCGGTGACAATCATTGACCATCACTTTACGAATAGAGAAACCGTGAAATGCGCCACCCAATGGCGTTTTGATTTAAACCACTCGGGAGCCGTGCTTTCCTGGCAACACTTTTTTCCCAAGAAATCCGTGCCTTGGTTTTTAAGTTACATTGAGGATAATGATTTGTGGAAATTTCGCCTGCCCCATTCCGTTGAGATTTCGCTCTGGCTGGGACTTTTTCCGGCTCGCTTTGAAACATGGGAGCGCGTTGCCCGGGATTTAGAAAAGAAATCACTGCGGAGAAAATTTGCCCAAGAGGGGAAATTGCTTTTAAGATATGAAAACCAAATCATTAAAGATATTCTGAAAAACGCGTATGAAGTTGAATTTAAGAATCACCGCGCCAAAGCGGTGAATACCTCCGTTTCCCATTCGCAGGTCGGTCATCTTCTGATTGATAAAAAACACCCGATTGGAATCGTGTGGTATGAGGATGGAAAAATGAGAAAGTATTCGCTTCGGTCAAGGGGTTCAATGAATGTCTCAAGAATAGCGCGGCAATTTCCGGGCGGCGGGGGACACAAGCGCGCAGCGGGATTCACCTTGCCGGCAAGCAGACCGTTTCCGTGGAAAATTATTGAAAAAAAGAATGAAAAATAAACTGATAATTTATACTGACGGCGGAGCCCGCGGGAATCCGGGCCCGGCGGCCATCGCCGCGGTCGTGGGAATGCCGTCGCCGAGTCCCGGCCACGCACTCGCGACCGGCCATCACGCGGAACATTTTTATTCCGAAGCAATCGGGAAGACCACGAATAACGTCGCCGAGTACAGAGCCATTATTTTCGCGCTCAAGAAAGCCAAATCGCTTTTGGGCGGCGAAGCGGCGCTGGAAACCGAAATTGAGATACGCTCGGACAGCGAACTCGCGGTGAGCCAGCTCACCGGCAAATATAAAGTGAAAGACGATGAACTCAAGCCGCTTTTCATTGACATGTGGAATCTCAAGCAGGATTTCAAAGAAGTGCGGTTCACGCTCATCCCGCGCGAAGACAATAGAGAGGCGGATAAGTTAGTTAATCAGGCGCTGGACACGTTTATTTAATCTATCGGAGTTTTTGTTCCAGAATTTTCTTTGCGATATTCGGAGCCGCCTTGCCTTTGGTTTTAGCCATCACCTGACCGAGCAGGAATTGGAGCGCGTTGATTTTGCCTTTTTTATAATCTGCCACGGATTTCTCGTTCGCGCCGAGCACTGCCTCAATAATCTTTCCCAATTCGCCTTCGTCGCCCATTAATCGCATTCCGCCACTCTCCATGAGCGTTTCTGGGTCTTCGCCAGTTTCAAACATTTTGAGAAGCAAGTCCTTGGCCAGACGGCTGGAAAGTTTTCCTTCCCCGATAAGAAAGATGAGATGCGCGAAATGCTCCGGACTCATCTTTATCCCGTTAGAAATCTCGCCCGCGCTTAGCGCGCCCGAAGGGCCTGGGGGCGGGCTATTTCTAACGGGATAAAATTCGGCAAATATGCCCTTAGTTTTTATTAAATTTCTTAAGTCGCTTGTGAAGTAGTTGGCGAGAAGCCGATAGTCCGGCGTCCCGGCTTGTAACTTTAATTCCGAGGCCGCTTCCTCAAAATAATCCGCCCAGGACTTTTCGGTAATAATGATTTCAACCTGATTCCGGTCCAGTCCGAATTCTTCGGTGAATCGGCGCCGTTTCGCTTCCGGTAGTTCGGGGATTTCCGCCTTAATTTTTTCCAAATCAAATTTTTTCAAGTTGAGCGGCGGCAAATCCGGTTCGTGGAAATAACGATAGTCGTTCGCTTCCTCTTTCACGCGCTGGCTTTCGGTCGCGAATTTTTGGTCATTCCACCCGCGGGTTTCCTGAACCACTTTTTTTCCTTCGGATAAAACTTTTTCCTGGCGTTTAATCTCATATTCAATCGCGTCGTGAACCGCTTTGAATGAATTAATGTTTTTCACCTCCACTTTACTGCCGAGCTCGGCGGCGTTCTTCGGCGCGATGCTTATATTCGCCTCAATTCTCATTTGCCCGTTTTCCATGTCCGCGTCCGATATATCCAGATAGCGCAAGATGAGCTGAAGTTCCTCCGCGAACGCCGTCGCTTCATTCGCATTTTTTATGTCCGGTTCGGTGACCAGTTCCATCAGGGGCACGCCCGCGCGATTGAAATCCACTAGTGAAGAATTATCGGTGGCATGATTCAAGCGGCCGGCGTCTTCTTCCAGATGAATTCTCCTGACGCGGACGCCGTTTAAAACCCCGTTTTCCACGATCGGTTTTTCGTATTGGGAAATTTGGTAGCCCTTGGGCAAGTCGGGGTAGAAATAACTCTTGCGGTCAAAATGAGATTCCTCCGGAATTTCGCCTCCCAGCGCCAGCCCGGCTTTTATAACCGCTTCAACCGCCGTTTTGTTGATGGTGGGCAATGTGCCGGGGTGGCCCAGGCAGATCGGGCAGACATTCACGTTCGGCCGCCGTTCGCCACCGTCATTCCGGCAGGCGCAAAACATCTTGGTTTTCGTCTTTAATTCCGCGTGGATCTCCAATCCAATGGTGGGTATATACATACGCGCTAAAACGTTTTGAATTTTGCCATTTTTTCAGTTATCATAATTCTAAACTATAATTTACCACCGTGACAAATTTGGAAAAACTTGAGGAGATTCTGGGTTTTAAATTCAATAACAAAGAACTTTTGAAAGAGGCGCTGACGCACCGTTCTTACGTGAATGAGCACCCGAATTGGTCCGTGCCGAACAACGAGCGTCTGGAATATTTGGGAGACGCGGTTTTGGAATTGGCGGTCACCGAATATCTTTATGCCAAATATCCGGAATATCGGGAGGGCAAGATGACGAGTTTGCGGGCGGCGCTCGTAAATCACATTATTCTTTCTAAAATCGCCAAAGATATTTTACTCCAGAAATTCGTGTTGCTCTCGCGCGGGGAGGCGAAGGACACCGGCCGGGCGCGGGACGTAATTCTGGCGAACGCGATTGAGGCGCTCCTGGGCGCGGTGTATCTGGACCGGGGGTATGAAGTCGTCCGGGGCTTAATTAAGAAATTCGTGCTGACCAAATTACCAGAGGTGGTGGAAAAAGGACTTGAGCGCGATTCCAAAAGCGTCCTTCAGGAAATCGTTCAGGAAAAAATGAAACTCACGCCCAGTTATCGGGTGCTGGAAGAAAACGGGCCGGATCATCAGAAAGAATTCCTGGTGGGCGTTCTTTTCGGGGACGAAATGATTGAAAAGGGCCGCGGCAATTCCAAGCAGGAGGGTGAATATCGCGCGGCCGAAAACGCCCTCGCGTATATCAGAGAGAAATTTGGATGGATAACTTCTTAACGCGTCTGGAACTTCAGGGATTCAAATCCTTCGCGGCGAAAACCGTTCTGGAGTTTCCGTCGCGGGTGACGGCAATTGTGGGTCCGAACGGTTCCGGCAAATCCAACGTGATTGACGCGTTGCGGTGGGTTTTGGGCGAACGGGAGGCGAAACAGCTGCGCGGCGAGACGCTGGATAATCTTATTTTCGCCGGGACGCCCAAAAAGGCGGCGATGGGTCTGGCTCGCGTGGGACTTTATTTCAACAATCACAAGAAAGGTTTGCCGATTGACGCGGTGGAAGTGGCGCTCGCGCGGCGGATTGACCGTTCCGGCCTCTCCGAGTTTTCTCTGAATGAGGCCGAAGTAAAACTGAAGGACTTATTGCCGATGCTGGCTAAGGCGCGATTGGGCACTCGCGGTTTAATGATTGTGGGCCAGGGCCAGAGCGATATTTTTGTGAGAAGTTCTCCCGAAGACCGGCGATTGATGATTGAGGAAGTGCTGGGGTTGCGGGAGTATCGGCTGAAGAAAAATCAGGCCGAACGGCGCCTGGAATCAAGCGAAATCAATATGGAGAAAGTAAAAGCGATGCTGGAAGAACTCGCGCCGCACGTGCGAATTTTGCGCCGCCAGCGTTCGCGCTTTTTGAGAAGGACCGAGATAGAGGAGGAGTTGAAGAGCATTGAGAACGCTTATTTCTTCGTTCGCCATCGGGACCTTCAAAAGAATTTGAGGGAAGCTGAAACGCCAATCCGCGAATTGCGCGGGGAATCGGAGCGTTTGGAGAAAGACATTCAAATCAAAGAGAAAAAAATCAAAGATATCGGGGGCGGCGAGAAGGACTACGAGCGAGCCAAACAGATTCGGGAGAAAATAAACGCGCTTTTGGTTCAGAAAAACGTTTTGGAAAAAGAATTGGCGCGGCTGGAGGCGAGGATTGAATTCCAGAAGAACGCGCCGGCGGAGGAATATTCCGCGGCCGAACTGCGGTCGTTGTTAAGCGAGTTTTCAAAAGAAGGCGAGCGGTTGCTCGGTTTGGATGATTTAAGCGAAATAAAAAGTTCCCTGAAAGATTGGCTCTCCAAAATCAAAAAGATTTTCGGGGCGGCGAAGGGCGAAACGGATGAAAACTTTTTGAAGGAACAGAAAAGAATTGAAAAGGAAGCAGTGGAGATAGAAACGATAATAAAAGGTCTTCAGGCGGAGGATGAAAATCTGGCCAAGAGCCAACAGACGGCGAATCAACTTTTCCGCGATAAGGTGGAGGATTTGAACCAGAATAAAAACAAGGCCCGTTCCCTGGAACAGAAAATTCAGGGTTATCTTCTGGATAAGGAAAAATTCCAGTTGAGAATGGAAGAATTGGAAAGGGAATGGGCGGCTCTCGGGCGGGAAGCCGCCGGCTTAATAAGATTAAGCGAACCCGAGGGCGTTTCGGTCGTGAAGAATTCGGATTGGGCCGAGGCGGAGAGAAAAATGATGCGGCTCCGCGGGGAACTCGCGGCGATTGGCGAGATTGATTCCAATCTGATGAAAGAGACCGAAGAGAGCGAGAAGCGTTTTGAGTTTTTGACGACCCAGCTTTCGGATTTGGAAAAGGCCTCGGCGGATTTGAAAGAAATGATAAGAGATTTAGACCGGCGGATTCACGAGGATTTCAAAAAAGCGTTTCATACCATTAGCGAGGAGTTTAATAATTACTTTCGTCTGATGTTCGGCGGCGGGAAGGCGAAGTTGTCGCTGGAGGTAAAAAAGCCGCCGGTTTTAATGGAGGAAGCAGACAGCGAAAGTCCTAATCTCTTAGAAACGGGTGTGGAAGTAAGCGTGAATCTGCCGGGAAAAAAGATTACGAGTTTGGATATGCTCTCCGGCGGCGAGAAAACACTGGTTTCTTTGGCCGCGCTCTTCGCGTTGATTGCCGTTTCGCCCCCGCCGTTTTTGATACTGGACGAGATTGATGCGGCCCTGGATGAGGAAAACGCCCGGCGGTTCGCCGGACTGATTCAGCAGTTCCGCGATAAAACCCAGTTCGTCATCGTCACTCACAACCGGGCCACGATGGAGGCCGCTGACATCCTCTACGGCG
>CAYISE010000021.1:0-9059 GCA_964366055.1 uncultured Candidatus Saccharibacteria bacterium | reverse complement strand
ACTTTCATTGCCCAAACAAAAAATTAACCCCCCGCGCCGCGCTGCTTCCCGGGCCCGCGCTCGCTGCTCAAACGAGTTTCGCCCCCCGCCCCCGCGGCGCACCAAGCCAAAAACCCTTTTCAGAGGTTAAAATTTTCTGTTTCGGAATTCAAAATTCCTGATTACTTCTTTTGTCTCATCGGGATTGGAGACCCTGACGCATAGAATGCCGGTTTTTTTCACGGAATAGTCATTTCCGCCGGGAAAGAGGGCATCGCCTATAAAAACCAAGTCCTCTTTCCGCATCCGGAGAATTTTCATCAAACGCCGGACGGCGTAGCCCTTATCAATCCCCTTTTTCGTCACATCAATGGAGGTAAGACCACCCTCGCGAACCTCAAAATCCGGCAATAATTTTTTAAGCGCCTGCGTAATTTTTGGACGGATATCGGAATCGCGATTCCATTTTCCCTTGAGCGGCAGGGGAGCGCGCTGACCCAGAGCCGAAAAAGTTATTTGGGTCCCGCGGTTTTCAATTAAAACGCCGAACTTTCGCTTCGGATACTTGAAATGAACCGCGGCGAGAGCCAATCCCAGAGCTCTCTTTATCCTTTGCGCTTCATCCGCGGTCAATTTCACCTCATAGACCCTCCGCCAACCGCCTTTGTAGCGGAAAAGCGCAGCGCCATTTGTAGGGAATAAGTAGAGATTCTCGAAATTCGGGCGATTTTTTGCCATTGGCCGCAAAATCTGCCGCCGGAAAAGCGGCATCTTACCCCCGCCAATCACCGCCACCTTCTTTTTTTGGATAAGTTCAGCGAGTAAGCTCGCCATTGCCCGGCCAATCGGCAACTTGCTTCTCGCAAGCGTCCCGTCCAAATCAAAAACGATTATTTTATATTTATCCGAACGAAGTGAGGTCATAAATTAAAAAATCGCCCCGTCCTCTAAGCGCTTACACGCTTTCTTAACGACCGCCAAGCGCTCCCATAATACACCAATTCACATAATTTGTTTCCTTTGTGTTCCTTAAGACGTCGCCTTAAATCAACGGTGTAACCAATATAAAACTTCTTAGATTTCATTTTCAGTTCCAGTATGTAAACATAATGCATAGAGGGCGGGGCAACTCGTTCCACTCGTTGAATTTTAGCCGATTTTCGCCTTTAATAATACTATGCTCTGAACTCCAAAACAGAAAATTTTAACCTCTGAAAAGGGTTTTTGGCTTGGTCTCCGAACAGCAGTGAGGAGCAAAAACCCCTGAAAGCAGCGAAGTTTCACCGCTGGAAGTGAAACGAGCGGGGTTAAAATTTCTGTTTTGGAATTCAGAGCACTACAAATCTTATTTATGGCAAAAGAGAAATTTAAAAAGGAAACTTCTCCTCTCCATCCGGACACCAAAAGGAGCATTTGGTTCGTCGTTCTTTTCGGTCTGGCCGTTATTTTCACTTTGGCGGCGACCGGGGAGGCCGGACCGCTCGGCGCCGCCTTTTACGGACTTTTTGAAAAACTCTTCGGCTGGGGCTATTGGCTCCTGCCCGCCCTTTCACTTTTAATCGGCTTTACCTTCCTTGCGGCCGACAAAAATAAACTGTTGGGACCGACCCTGATCGGCGGAATTATTTTCATCCTCTCCGCGCTCGGCTTCATAGACATCGTCTCGCCGGGAAACGGGGGATTGGCGGGAATCGGCGTGGGATATTTAAAAATCCCCTTCGGCACGCCGGCCTCAATCGTCATCACCGTGACGGCAATCATCGTCTCTTTTTTAGTCATCGTGAATCGTCCGCTGAAACTTAATTTGTTTTTCAGCAAGAAAAATGGAGAGGAGGAGGAAAATGACGAGCTGGAAATCAATCTTCCCGAGGAGCCGCCGGCGCCGAAGGAAAAATCAAAAGAAGAAAAAAAGAGAGAAGGAAAGAAAGATGAGAAGGAAGAATTTGAAATCAGAACTAAAATGGAACCGCCGATGGTTTCGGCGACGCGAGCGATTAAAAATTATGTCGCCCCGCCCCTGGAATTGCTTACCTCCTCCACTGAAAAACCGACCATCGGCGATCTGCGGGCAAACGCCAATGTCATTAAAAGAACTCTGGAAGGTTTCGGCATCCCCGTGGAGATGGGGGAGATAAATGTCGGCCCGACCGTCACTCGCTACACCTTGAAACCCGCCGAGGGCATCAAGCTTTCCAGAATCATCGCCCTCCATCAGGACTTGGCGCTCGCCCTCGCCGCTCATCCGATCAGAATTGAGGCGCCCATTCCGGGCAAATCGCTCGTCGGTATTGAGGTGCCCAACAAGGCGGCGGCAGTTGTCCGGCTCGGCAGTTTATTGCTTTACCCCGACGCCAAAAAATCGGGCCAACTTTCTTTCGCTCTGGGCCGGAATGTAAGCGGCGAGCCGATCTTCAAAGATATTGAAAAAATGCCTCACTTGCTCGTGGCCGGCGCGACCGGTTCCGGAAAATCCATCATGATTCATTCAATCATAATGTCCCTCCTTTATAAAAATTCGCCGGAGATGCTCCGCCTGATTATGATTGACCCGAAACGCGTTGAACTCTCCGTTTATAACGGCATTCCGCACCTTCTTACGCCGGTTATCACCGAAAACAAAAAATCCATCGGCGTTTTGAGGTGGGCCATTCAGGAGATGGACCGCCGTTACCAATTATTGCTCGGGGCCGGCGCCCGCGACATCAAAGGTTATAACAAAAACGGAAGCCCTCTGCCGTATCTCATAATTATCATTGATGAGTTGGCCGACCTTATGACTTCCTACGGCCGCGAGGTTGAGGGCTCAATCATCCGGCTGGCCCAAATGGCTCGCGCGACCGGTCTTCATTTGGTTGTTTCCACCCAGCGGCCTTCGGTGGAGATTATCACCGGACTGATTAAGGCCAACATCACCTCGCGCGTCGCGCTCCAGGTGGCGAGCCAGGTTGATTCGCGGACGATATTGGACGCGGCCGGCGCCGAGAAACTTCTCGGGAACGGTGACGCGCTTTTCACTTCGGCCGAATTGTCAAAACCGCTCCGCATCCAGGGCGCCTATATCACGGAAGATGAAGTTAAAAAAGTGACCGACTTTATCAAAAAGAATAATGAAAGCCCCGACGAAGGAATCGCTCTGGCGAACGGCAACATCAGCGAGGAAAATCAGGCGAACCTGAATTTTGACGATTTTGATTCGGATAGCGGGAGCGATGAACTTTTGGAAGAGGCGATTGAAACCGTCCGAATCGCCCAAAAGGCCTCGGCTTCCCTTCTTCAAAGACGGCTTAAGGTGGGCTATGCCCGGGCCGCCCGGCTTTTGGACATTATGGAGGAAAGGGGGATTATCGGCCCCGGCGACGGCGCGAAGCCCCGAGAGGTATACCCCCACACCTAAGATTCAGGTGTGGGGGTATACAATACTGGAGAGAGCGAATAATTTATAAAATTAGAAACGTGCCCGAAAATAACAAACAAAAAATAGCCGACCTTGTTCTGGAGGCCTTGAAATTGAAAGGACTCACATTGGACAAACTTTCTCAAATGACGGGCATTTCCGAACGTTCGCTGGCTCTTATTCTGGAAGAACAATTTGATAAACTGCCTCCCGCCCCCTACATCCGCGGCTACCTTTTGAAAATCGCCGAGACCCTCAATTTGGATGGCCAGCGGCTTTGGCAGGAATATCTGAAAAACAACTCGGAAATCCGGCGGTCCGGCAAGGAAGACCTTCTGCCATCCAATCGCTTTGCCATTCAGAAAGTGAACCGAAAAGTCGTCGCGGTTTCCGCGGCGGTCCTTTTTATCTTGGTCTACGGAATTTCCCGGTTGCCGTTTCTTTTCGGCCAACCGGAGTTGAAAATCACGAATTTGACCGAGAGTCCGACTATCGTTCAGGATGCCAACTTTACCGTTCATGGTATAATCAACCCGGCCGATGAACTTCGGGTAAACGGCGAGGCGGTTTATCCCGACAAAGACGGCAATTTCCAAAAAAATATTTTGCTCCAATCGGGATTCAACAATATAATTTTTCAGACCAAAAAATTACTCGGCAAGACCTATACCGTCACCAAGCAAATTTTCTATCAGACCAATAAAACGGAAAATGGCCAAACCCAATAAAGAGGAGAAAACCGGCGAGAATTTGGATTCATTGATTGAATCCCTTCAGGCGCGCTTCGGCGAGGGAGCGATTATGCGCCTGGGCGAGAATCATCACTCAAAGGTGGCGGTAGTGCCCTCCGGTTCTTTTTCTTTGGACATCGCTTTGGGCGGCGGATTGCCGAAGGGGCGAGTGGTTGAAATCTTCGGTCCGGAAAGTTCCGGCAAAACAACTCTCGCGCTTCACGCGGTGGCCGAGGCCCAGAAGCGGGGCGGTAAGGCGGCTTTTATTGACGCCGAGCACGCGCTGGACCCGGAATACGCCGCGCGAATCGGCGTGAAGGTAAAGGACTTGGTCATCTCGCAGCCGGATAATGGCGAGGAGGCGCTCAATATCTTGGAAAGTTTGGTGCGCTCCGGAATTATTGACGTGATAGTGATTGATTCCGTCGCCGCGCTCACTCCGAAGGCGGAAATTGAGGGAGAAATGGGCGCCTCCCATATGGGTCTTCAGGCGCGCTTGATGTCTCAAGCCCTAAGAAAACTCACCGCCATCGCGGATAAATCCGGCGCGATCGTGATTTTTATAAACCAAACGCGGATGAAAATCGGAATCGTTTTCGGGAATCCGGAGACCACGCCCGGCGGCATGGCGCTCAAATTTTATGCCTCCGTTCGTATTGATATCCGCCGCATCGCCCAAGTGAAGAAGGGAGATGAGATTATCGGCAACCGCGTGAAGGCGAAGATCGTGAAGAATAAAGTGGCGGCGCCATTCAAAATCGCCGAGTTTGATATTATGTACGGCGAGGGGATTTCTTATGAAGCCGATGTCTTGAACACCGCCCTGAAATATGAAGTAGTGAAAAAGGCCGGCGCGAGCTTCTCCTTCGGCGAAGAAAAATTGGGCGTCGGCTTTGACACCGTGCGCCTGAAATTGAAAGAGGATAAAAAACTTTTGGAAACGATTAAGAAAAAAGTTCAGGAAGCGGTGGAGAAAAAGGGAACGGCGGGTAGCGGCGGCGGGAACGAAGAATCAAGCGCTTCAATCAATTGAAGCGCTTTGCTTTCCGTTCCGCTCAATTAACTTATAGAAATTCTCAAACAGTTTGGCCACCAGAATCGGGCCGGTGCCGCCGGGAGTGGGAGTGTACGATAAATTTTCAATTTTCAATTTTGAATTTTGAATTTCAAAAACACCAAAGTCGCCGGCAATTTTTCCGTTTTCAATTGAATAACCGAAATCAATCACGAGTGCGTCATTTTTCAGCATTTCGGGCTTTATCAGACCGGCCTTTCCAACACCGGAGATGACCACATTCGCGCTTTTCAGGATATTAAAATCGCTCCCGATATCCAAGAGATAAATTTCGGCGCACTTTCCTTTGAGCCATTCGGAGATCGGTTTCCCCACTAAAAAACCAAGACCGACAACAGCTACTTTTGTAGTTAGTAGTTTGTAGTTTGTAGTTTGTAAAACCTTTTCCACGACACCGACGGCGGGGGGCAAAATCGGATTCCGGCCGGCGTAAAAGGCGCCCAATGCCCGCTCGCCTAAAACATCCGCGTCTTTCTCGCGCGGAATGACATTCAAAACATATTGCCGATTAATGCGCGGAGGGAGCGGCAGTTGCACAATCGCCCCGCCGCAAGTCTTGCGCTCAACAATTTTCAAAATTTCCCTTCTCAATTCATCCTGGGGAATTTTTTCGGGGAAACGATAGAGCCGGAAATCCATCCCGAGCTCCTTCGCAGTTTTTTCTTTCTGTTTTATGAAGCTTTCCGAGACCGGGTCATTGCCGATTAAAAACGCCGCCAGAAATTTCTTCGGCGCGCCCCGTTTTTTCAAGTTCTCTAATATTTCCGAGGCGATTTTTTTGCCATCTATCACCATTTGATTAAAATAAAGTTTTATGGTGTGGATAAGCGGAGGATAATCCTTATAGGATAGGGAAATCCTTGCAAATTTGGCTTACCTCCTCCTTAAGCATAGCCGGTTCCCTTTCCTTTAAAAGCGCCTCGGAAACAATCCGCGCGATTGTTTTCATCTCTTTTTCTTTCAGGCCGCGGGTGGTTAAGGCCGGCGTGCCCAAACGGATGCCGGAAGGGCTGAAAGGAGTGCGCGTGTCGTAGGGAATCGTATTTTTATTCGTGATAATCCCCACTTCTTCCAGAAGCTCGCAGGCCTCCTGACCGCTCAAATTGCGCGCCCAAGTGTCCACGAGAAAAAGATGGGAGTCGGTGCCGCCGGAGATAATTTTCCAATTTAATTTTTTGAGCGTCTCCGCGAGCGCTTTCGCGTTCTTCACCACTTGCCGGGCGTAGGTTTTGAACTCCGGCTCGCTTGCTTCTTTCAGAGCTACTGCCATCGCGGCAATCTGGTTCCCGTGCGGTCCGCCTTGGAGTCCCGGAAAAACACTTTTATCTATTGCTTCCGAGAATTTCTTTTTGGAAAAAATGAGCGCCGCTCTCGGGCCCCGCAAGGTTTTGTGGGTAGTGGTCGTCACCACATCGGCGGAGGCGAAGGGCGAGGGACAGACGCCGCCCGCGACAAGCCCCGCGAAGTGCGACATATCTATCATCAAAACGGCGCCCGCCGCGTTCGCGATTCTCCGGAATTTTTTGAAATCAATCGCCCGGGAATAAGCGCTGTAGCCCGCGACAATCAATTTGGGTTTTTCTTTTTTCGCCAGCCCCGAGACCTCGCCGTAATCCAGCTGGCCGCTGTTCTTATTCACCACGTAGGAGATTATCTTCCACAATTTTCCGGTCGCGCTCACCTTGTGGCCATGGGTCAGATGGCCGCCCATATCCAAACGCAGACCCATTATTTTTTCTCCAATCGGCACGAGTGCGAGATAGACCGCGAGATTGGCGGGGGAGCCGGAGTAGGGCTGAACGTTCACCGACCATTCTTTGGAAGAAAGCTTGAAGAGTTTGAGCGCGCGTTCTTTCGTTAAGTCCTCAAGTTCGTCCATCACGTCGTTGCCCGCGTAATACCGGGCGTGGGAGTATCCTTCCGCATATTTATTGGTGAAAACCGAGCCCAGGGCCGTTAAAACATCCTTAGAAACGCAGTTCTCCGAAGCAATGAGATTCAGCGTGTCATTCTGCCGCCTGGCTTCTTTATTGATTAAATTTTCCACGGATGAGTCGCGCATCAGAATCAATTGTACGTCGAAATCCGGAGAAACGCCAACACCGATACGATTAATCGTATCGGTGTTTTTAAATTCATTATTTCTCTGAATTACGAAACAGAGTTTATTTATTAAGCAGATTATTCAGTTCGTCCAGCGATTTCTGCTCGTCCTGAAGGCCGGAAAAACTTTCCGGCATAGAACTCGTGGAAATCGTCACCGCGGCCTTCGGCAACTGGGCCGCATAATTATTCGTAGTCGTCGTGGCAATCTGATTTTCATCGGGCGCGGTCGCCTCTGGCGCAGCATTCTGGCTTGGAGCAAAAATGAGGGGGATATAAGCGGCCGTCAGGCCAATCGCCATCAAAATAGCGAAAATTCCTAAAACAACTTTGTTGTTCTTAAGTTGGTTCATTATATCAGTTGGTTTTGCGATGAAATTTCTTCCTTATATTCTATCGCGAGTTTCGTCATTTGGGAAGTGTTGCGCTCGGGAATCCACAAATAGCCCTGTTTTTTAATGAGTTCGTAGATGTCTTTCGTGATTTTCACGTCCTGCAGGCAATACTCCTTCAGTTTATCAATCTCGCCCCGTTTGTACATCTCAATCGCTTCCAATCCGTGGCCCATTTTACCCGCGCCGATGTTCGCTTCAGCCAAAACGCCCAATCCTATCCGCCGGCCCAGATTTTTTTCCACCTCTTCCAAAATATCAAAGTGACTGATGGAGTAAAGATTGAAGTTGAAATATTTTTCCAGGACCGGCAGGTCAAAACGCTCGCCGGCAAAGGTGATAATAAGTTCCGTGCGCTTCAGAACTTCTCCCAATTTTTCCATCTCGCCCTCGCCAAGGGCGGTATATTTATCCTCGCTGTAGGAGTAAACGCCCACGACTGAGACGTCCAGTTTTTTTAGGCCGTCCCGCCCACCCACGTCTTCAAATGAGTTTTTCGTCTCAATATCCAAAACAATTTTGTCCATAGAAGTTAAATATATCGGTCCGCCACCTTTGACGCCGCGTAACTGTCGGGTTTGGTTTTCGGTTCAAAGTTGTGCGCCCGCACCATCCCCACCACCTCCTGGATAAGGTTTTTGGTGGGACCATTCTCGCCCACATCCACGTGGATTTCAAAGTCCCAGTTTAATTTCATCCCCATGGCCTCGTGTTCTTTCGTTGCCTGTTCCATGTCGGCCAGAATCGCCTTCGCGGTATCAATGGAAAGCATCACCTCCTGGATGATGCGGTCATGGAGATTATAAAATTTCCCGAGCGCAAGCCGGCGCCAGAAGTAGCGGCCGCCGTTTCCCACGCGGTGCACTACGATGGCGGTCACGAAGTCCGCGCCGTTATCTTCCAGACGGAGCGAGTCGCTCCCGATAATAATTTTGTAATTAAAACTCGGTTTGTTTTTTATGAAATCAACAATCTCCCGCACAATCTGGTCGGCATCAATCTTCAGGCCGTAGGAAGTGTTGAAAAGCGAGTCCATTACTGATAAAATAAGCCCGTTTGAAGGTCTTGTCAAATAATTTTGTGGGCGAGAGGATTTCTTCATTCCGATGGGATTTTGATAATGTACCCTATTACGAGTGCCACCCATTATTGTTCTACGCAAGAGAAATCTTGGTCTGGCTACATCACAAACTGAACGGTTGGGTATAACCTAAAACCATCTGATTCGCAAGAATCAGATGGTTTTATATTTTTTGGTGGGCGCACGAGGTATCGAACCTCGGACCTACTCTGTGTAAAAGAGTCGCTCTGCCACTGAGCTATGCGCCCGTGTGCGTTTGTTTGACGAAATCCGAACCTTTTTTGAACGGAACTGACGGCGCGCT
>CAYISE010000020.1:0-9148 GCA_964366055.1 uncultured Candidatus Saccharibacteria bacterium | reverse complement strand
TCACGTGACTGGAGTTCAGACGTGTGCTCTTCCGATCTGTACTCACCGCCCGTCACACCAAGGGAGCCGGGAGTGCCTAAAATTTCTCTTCGGAGGGACTAGGGTAAGCTCGGTGACACGGGTGAAGTCGTAACAAGGCACGCGTAGGGGAACCTGTGCGTGGATTAATTAAATTTATATTGATACAAGGTGTTGGCCGATAAACCTAATGTCTCGGCTACAGGATAACTAAAAAAGTTTTTAACATATCTTCTTTGTGTTCTCCGCCACCGGCTGTCGGCGTGCTCCTGCGGCACGCCGCAGCCTACACTCTCGGCACAAAAGTCCGACTCTTGGTCGGACTCCAAGCTTTTGTGCCTCCGAGAGTTGTCGTCAAACACAAAGAAGAGATGTTTGCCGAGGATGAGGAACTGGTATAATAAATAATATGGAAGGCGCTAAAAAAATTCTCTTGGTGGAAGACGAGCCGATACTCTCTAATCTTCTGCGCCAGCGACTGGAAAAAGAAAATTTCCGGGTGACGTTGGCCCACGATGGCGACGAAGCCGTTAAAATTTTAAAACAAGAAAAGCCGGACTTAGTTTTTTTGGATATCATTTTACCGAAGATGTCCGGATTTGAAGTGATGGAAGTAATAAAAAACGACCCGACTCTGCAATCGACGCCGGTAATCGTGGTCTCCAATCTGGGCCAGGAGAGCGATGTAGCGCGGGGACAGAGTTTGGGAGCAATCGGCTATTTTGTGAAATCCCAACTTTCCATTGAGGATTTGGTCTCTAAAATTAAGGAGTTTTTACAAACGAATGTGGTATAATCAAAGGAATGCAATCCACTAAACGGGGCTTTACTCTAATTGAATTGCTGGTTGTGATAGCGATTCTTTCAGTGCTTGCCACCGCCACGGTTTTGGTTCTGAATCCCGCCGAACTTATTAAACAGGGGAGGGATTCTACTCGTGTTGCTGATATCGCGGCTCTGAACAGCGCTATTTCTCTGTGGGTTTCGGATGTTTTAAGCACTTCTGGTAATTGGCCGGCAAGCAACACCTATAACTGCACTGCCGGTACCACCAAACCGGGAGGCGCTACCGGCTGCACCTTGAATGCCAATACGACCAGTACCGGAACCAACAGTTGGGTCAGTTTGAGCTTCAGTTTGATTGCCGCCGGTTCCCCGCTTTCCAGATTGCCGATGGACCCGAATAACGCCGGGACGTGCAAAGGGGCGACCTCCACAACTTGCCAATACGCCTTTGCCGCCAGTAGCACGGTCGGGGTTTATGAATTAGACGCGCAGATGGAAAGCACGAAGTTTTATTTGAGCGGCAGCGGCGACATTACTTCAAAAGACGGCGGCAATATGACGGATATTTTTGAGATGGGAAGCAATTTAGGTCTTTTTTAACCCCCAGGAGTAACTCAATGAAAAAAGGTTTCACTCTCATTGAACTCTTGGTTGTCATTGCCATTCTCGCGGTTCTCGCCACCGCCACGGTTTTGGTTCTGAATCCCGCCGAACTTTTGAAGCAAGGCCGGGACTCCACGAGAATTTCGGACCTGGCGGCTCTGAACGGCGCGGTTTCACTCTGGGTGGCGGACGTGCTGGACGGTACTTGGCCCAATACAAAGGTCTGCACGTCTAATACTACGCAAGCTCCGGGTCAAGCCGCGGCCTCGTGTACTTCAAGTTCCACAGTTACCACCGTTGCCGGTAGCGGATGGCTCCCGCTTAATTTCACGTCAATCGCGGCCGGTTCCCCGCTTTCCAGATTACCGCTTGACCCGAACAACACGGGTACATGCAAGGGCAGCACCACAACAATGTGCCAATACGCGGTGAATATGGGCACCACGACCGCGGGGTATATGAATTAGACGCGCAGATGGAAAGCGTCAAGTTTTACAATGGAGGGAGTGCGGATGTAACCTTAAAAGATGGCGGAAACGACCCTTTTACCTACGAAGTCGGGAGCAATCTTACGCTCTGGTGACCTATTGCCTATTTTATTCGTCGCTTTTGTGCTAGAATAGATAACAAGTAAAGAGATAAATTTTATGAAAATTTATAACGTAAAAAGTCCGGAAGTTTCTAAGTGGGGTTTCACTCTCATTGAACTCTTGGTTGTCATCGCCATTCTCGCGGTTCTCGCCACCGCCACGGTTTTGGTTCTGAATCCCGCCGAACTTTTGAAGCAAGGCCGGGACTCCACGAGAATTTCGGACCTGGCGGCCCTGAACGGCGCGGTTTCACTCTGGGTGGCGGACGTGCTCAACGGCACCTGGAGCAATGCTTACAGATGCACCGCCACTTCCACGAAACCCGGAGGAGCAACGGGTTGTACTCTTAATGCTAATACATCAACCACTGTTTCTGGAACGGGAAGTTGGGTTAATTTAGATTTTACATTAATAGCCGCAGGGAGCCCTCTTTCCAAGTTGCCGATGGACCCGAATAACGGTTCTACGGGTTGCAGTTTGGGAACTCCGGCAATGTGCCAATATGCCTGGGCCGCCAGTTCCACGCTCGGGGTATATGAATTAGACGCGCAGATGGAAAGCACTAAATTTAAAACCAGCGGCAGCGCCGATGTGACGTCTAAAGACGGCGGCAATGATAATAACTGGTACGAAGTCGGGAGCAATCTGTCCCAATTCTAAATTTACTTAGCGGTTGGAGGAACCCGGTTTCAAAATCGGGTTTTTCTTTTTGAGTTGAGTTATAATTAAATCGTGATTAGTTTGCCCCCCGCGAAATTAAAAGAAATTCTCATTAAAGCCGGAACGCTTGACGCCGGAACTTTTGATAAGTTTCAGGAAGAAGCGGGCCACAAACGCCAAAATGTGGCCGAGATGATTATTTCCCAGGGGCTGATCAATAAGGACTATCTCTATCTGCTTATCTCAAAAGCGCTGGGAGTGGAGCGAATCAATCTGGGAGCGGTCGGCATTGATAAGCAAATTCTCCACAAATTGCCGGAGGACGTGGCGCGGCAGAGGAACGTAATCGTCTTCGGCCGGGACTCCAAGGGCTATTTTAACGTAGCGATGGAAGACCCGACTGATTTGGAAACCATTGATTTTCTAAGTTTGCGTTTGGGCGGGCCGATTAAATCGTTTCTCGCCGTTGAAGAAGAATTGAACCGCGGTTTCTTGCTTTACCAGCAGCAGTTAACCCAGGACTTCAAAAAAATAATTGAAGACAGCATCCGGGAATCGCTCCGGTCCAAGACCAAGGGAGATGTGGATTTGAAAGAAGCCGCGGCCGACCTGCCGATTGTCGCGATTGTGGACAATTTGATGTCTTACGCCAGTTCTTCCCGGGCTTCCGACATTCATTTTGAGGTTTTGGACGATGTTATTTTGGTGCGTTTCCGGATAGACGGGATTCTTCACGAAATTATCCGAGTACCCAAAGAAATCCACCCGGCCATCGTCGCCCGCGTCAAAATTCTCTCCAGTTTAAGAGTGGATGAGCACACCCATCCCCAGGATGGCCGTTTCCGTTATGATGTGGGTGGCGGTGCGTCCATTGATATCCGGGTTTCTATTATTCCGACCTTCTACGGCGAGAAGGTTGAGATGCGTTTGCTTTCAGCGGCTCAAAAACCGCTTTCATTTTCCGAATTGGGAATGTCTGAAGGCACGGTGAGAATGATTACCGAGGCGATTTCCAAAAGTTACGGCATGATGCTAGTGTGCGGCCCGACCGGCGCCGGCAAAACCACGACTCTTTATTCCGTGATGGATGTTTTGAATCGTCCGGAGGTGAACATCGTGACCATTGAAGACCCGATTGAGTACGATATGCGCTATTTAAACCAAATGCAGGTGAATCCCGCCGCCGGCATTACTTTTGCTTCCGGTCTCCGTTCTGTTTTGCGTCAGGACCCGAACATCATTATGGTGGGTGAAATTCGCGATGAGGAAACGGCCAATATTTCCGTGCAGGCGGCTTTGACCGGTCACCTGGTTTTATCCAGTTTGCACACGAACGACGCGGCCACCGCCGTGCCGCGGCTGATGGATATGGGCGTGCCCCAATTTTTGGTGGCGGCGGTCGTGAACGTCGTGAGCTCTCAAAGATTGGCCCGCCGGATTCATCTGGATTGCATTGAATCCTACGCGCCCTCAAAAGAAATTTTAGAGAGCATCGGCCGTCAATTGGAAGAATTGAACGTGAATAAAAGCGACATCCGCCTGCCTAAAACATTTTATCGGGGAAAGGGCTGCGATGCCTGTAATCATACCGGTTATCAGGGCCGGCTCGGCATTTTTGAGATTTTGAATGTGACCGAGAATATCCGTAAACTCATTATCAGCCCCCAGTTCAGTTTGGATAATTTAAGAACGATGGCGAAAAGCGAGGGAATGGTGATGATGCTGGAAGACGGGTTGAAAAAGGTGGAGCTGGGTATGACCACTATTGAGGAGATATTCAGAGTCATCCGTGAGTGAGTAGGTTATAATAAATTAATACTATGCAGTTTAAATACATCGCTTCGCAATCCGATGGCCTGGTGGTGGAAAGCCAGATTGAAAGCAAAAGCGTTTCCGACGTGCTTCAGTTTCTGACCTCCCGGGGTCTGAAGCCCATCAGCGTCAAGCCCGTGGAACGCACCTGGGGGGACAAGCTCGGAGCGTTCAGGGGGAAAATCACGCTGACCGACCAGGTTTTCATCTCCAAATATCTGTCACTGATGCTTAAAATCGGCACGGGACTCTTGCAGGCCGTGAGCATATTAATTGACGATTTTGATAAAATCCCGGTGAGAAAATTTCTAATGGAAGTGAAAGCCAATCTGGAGGCGGGTTTGCCGTTCTACTCAACCTTTATGCGCCACCCCAAGGTTTTCAGCCAGGTGTATGTGAATCTGATAAAGGCCGGCGAGGCCTCGGGAAATTTAGATACCGTCTTTGAAAATTTGACCGATTCGCTGACCAAAGAAAAAGAGATGAAAAATCAAATCAAGAGCGCTCTCGTGTATCCGATTCTCCTTTTATGCACCTCGGTTTTTATTCTGATCTTTCTCGTTATGTTCGCTCTGCCGAAGATCGCGAAAGTATTCATTGAATCCGGTTTTCAGCCGCCGCTTTTTTCCAGAGTTGTTTTCGCGGTCGGCCTTTTCTTCGGTCAATACGGCTTCGTGTTCCTCTCCGTTTTTATCGTCGGTCTTATCGCCTTTGTCCTTTTCTATAAAAACTCCATGATTTTTAAGAGATTTGTCGCGAGTTTGGTGAATGAAATACCGATTATAAGGGATGTGGTGAGAAAAATCGCGCTCCAACGTTTTGCCTCCGTTCTTTCTTCTTTGATTAAGGCCGGCATTCCCCTGACTGGCGCGTTAGAAATAACCGCTCAAGCGGTGGGCAACGTGGAATTAAAGGAAGCATTGGTAAGAATTTCAAGGGAGGGCTTGGCGAAGGGGCTCACGGTGGGCGAGGCCTTCCGGCGCGAGCCGTTTTTTCCGAAGACGGTGGTGAACTTGGTAGCCATTTCCGAACGGGCGGGCCACATTGAAGAGGTCTTGGGGACGTTGGCGGATTTTTACACGAGCGAAATAGACAATTCTTTGAAAACACTCGTTTCTTTCCTTGAGCCGGTTATGCTCCTCATCATCGGTTTCATCATCGGCGTAATCGCCCTCTCCATTATTATTCCGATTTATCAGTTGACGACGCAGTTTTAATGAAACAAAAATCTATAGGTGGTTTTACTTTTATAGAATTACTCGTGGTGGTGACGCTTTCGGCGGTGGTAATGACAACCGGTTTTTTATACTTGGGCGGTTACCGCACGGAGCAGAATTTGAAACTTACCGCGAGCGAAATGTTTCCTAATCTTAAGAACACCCAGCGATTATCCATGAGCCAGCAGGATGGCAAGAAGTGGGGGATGCATTTTTCAAACACCACCTCCAGCCAGTCCTACTCGGTTTTCAGCGGCGCGAGTTACGCCACAAGCGGGGTGAGCCAAATTTATTTCATGCGCCGAAATGTTTCTTTTAGTAATCCGTGGACGAGCAGCACCATTGACGTGATTTTCAACGCGGTCACGGGCTATCCTTCGCAGGGTCAAGTGATTTCGCTGGTAACCGGCCGGAATGACGGATTTGTGAATGATATCACTATGAATACCTTGGGGATGATTACATCCAAGTTTGACACGGGGCTCGTCGGGTATTGGCATCTTGATGAAAACACTTCAAGCACCGCGTATGACGCGTCGGGACGAGGTAACAGCGGCATTCTCACGAATAGTCCGACATGGCAGACGGGCGCGAACTGCAAGACGGGAAGTTGTTTGAATTTTAACGGGACAAATAATTATATCGCTATCAGCGATGCAACCGCGTTGCGACCCGCCGCCCTTACTATTACCGCTTGGGTGAAGACCTCCGCCACCACGCAGACGGGATGCATAGTGGCTAAGCAGTTGAGCACGGGAACAAACAATAGTTACGCTCTTTACGCCGATGCCGGGAAAATGACGATTTGCGTTGGTCCTTCGGGGGGAAGCTGCGCCGGTTCCGTGGATCCCAACGACTTGCCTTCTAATACTTGGACTCACTTTGCCGGGGTATTTAATGAAAGTACGACCACGCTTTATCGAAATGCGGTTCAGATTGACACCGATGCTCAAGCGATTACCGTTGGCTACGATGCGAATCCAATCCATATTGGGGCGGATAGCGATGACGCGGTATCTACTCCTGAAACATGCTGGTTTAACGGCAATATTGATGAGACGCGCGTCTACAACCGCGCTCTTTCCGCGACGGAAATCGCGGACCAATATAACGCGCTACGATAGAAAGGTTGTAGTGAGTAGGTTATAAGTGGTAGTATCTTGTTTGATAACTCGCCGAGGTAGCTCAATGGCAGAGCAATGCTTTTGTAAAGCAAAGGTTGGAGGTTCAACTCCTCTCCTCGGCTCCATGATGGTGAAAAATAACACTCGCGGAACTCTTCTTTGTGAAAATATTCCTGTCGCCAAAACTTTGGCGGAAAAGGCGAACGGCCTTTTAGGGGAGGAAAAACCGGCTTGGCTGTTTTTCCAAACCCGATGGGGAATACACACCTTCGGGATGAAATTTCCGATTGATTGCCTAATAATGGATGATGAATTGAAAGTAAAAGTGATTCGCGAGAATCTCAAGTCCAACCGTTTTTTCTTCTGGCGGCCCGGATACAAGAATATCCTGGAATTGCCGGCGGGGACGGTCTCCGGCACCGGAACTCAAATCGGGGATGTACTGGAATTTATTTGAATATTTTTGTATCATCGTATGGGGATAAATCTCAATAAAACAAGCTTAATATTGGCCGGTGTTGTAATTCTTGTGATTGTGGCGGTCGGATTCTCAATTTTTAGGAGCACAAAGATAAATCAAATAAAAACACTTGAAAGCGGACTCCAGATACAGGATGAAGTTGTCGGAACGGGCGCGGCGGCGGTAGCCGGGGAAATGGTGACGGTAAACTATACCGGCACGCTCGCGGACGGAAAGAAATTCGACAGTTCTTACGACCATGGCGAACCGTTCTCGTTCATTCTGGGTGCAGGCCAAGTTATCCGGGGTTGGGACGAAGGCGTGGGGGGGATGAAAGTGGGAGGCAAGAGGAAATTGACGATTCCGCCGGAACTGGGCTACGGCAATCAGAATGTCGGGAACGGCCTGATTCCGCCGAACTCAACCCTGATTTTTGAGGTGGAACTTTTGAATGCGAAGAGCGTGAATTAAAGGGCGGGGAGCAATTCGCCAGAGTAGTTCAGTGGTAGAACGCCTTCTTGGTAAGAAGGAAGTCGGGAGTTCGATTCTCCCTTCTGGCTCATTTTTTAAGTGGGTAGTTTGTGGGTAGCAGTGAGTAGCGGAAATTTGAATATTTTCTCCAGTAGTGGTAGATTGTGTCTACTCACCATAAACCATAGACTACTGACTAAACCCATGGCTCAAGGCAAATTCAGCGACAATTTAATCCGGCTCCGCTGTTCCGTGTGCAAACACGTGAATTATACGACCCGCAAAAATAAAAAATTGGTGGAGCGTAAAATTGAATTCAAGCACTATTGCAAATGGTGCCGGAAACACGCAATACACAAAGAAGCGAAAAAATAAATCTCTTTACTTAAAAATTTCGTTTGGGGGCATAGTGAAATGGCATCACGACTCTCTCCAAAAGAGTTATTCTAGGTTCAAATCCTAGTGCCCCCGCCAGATTTTACATAAAGACATGTCAAGAGAAATTCTAATCCAATCCCTTATCAATGACGGGTATCTGAAAACCCCGTCAATCATTGAGGCGTTCAAAAAGATTGACCGCGCCGATTTTATTCCGGAAGACCGAAAAAAGGAGGCCTACGGAAATTATCCGCTCCCAATCGGTTTCGGCCAGACGATTTCCCAGCCGCTCACGGTCGCTTTTATGCTGGAACTCTTGGAACCGAAACCCGGTGAAAAAATTCTGGATATCGGCTCCGGTTCGGGTTGGCAGGCGGCGCTCTTGGCTCATATCGTGGGCGAGCAAGGAAAGATAATCTCCATTGAGAGAATCCCCGAGTTAAAAGAATTCGCGGAAAATAATCTGAAGAAAATCGGGATAATTGAGGTAAGAATTGGAGATGGCACAGAGGGCGATGTTACGAATGCCCCGTTTGATAAAATCATCGCCGCCGCGGCGGGGAAAAATATACCGGACGCTTGGGAGGAACAGCTAAAAATCGGCGGCCGGATTGTGGCGCCAGTAAAAGAAAGCATCTTGGTTTTGGATAAAAGAGGTCCGGATGAATTTGAGGAAAAGCAGTATCTCGGCTTCAGTTTTGTGCCTCTAGTCGCTGGGGATAAGGTCTAGCCGGAGGGGGTTGACATTAAAACCCGTCTTGATACAATTCTCCCTGCGAATGAAATTCACGATTGCATACCACGGCGGAAGCCACAAACGTAAAAGCTAAAAACTTTTCCGAAGGTCTGTGGTCTGTCCGCCAACTCGGCGGTTTTTTGTTGCCATGAGCGGATTTTTAAAAATTAATACAAGTCAGTTTTTTGAGGTAGAAATTAATAGAGCTTCACGCAGCGATTCGTGAAGTGACTCGCATCTTTTGATGCGAGGAAAATAAGGGTAGATGGTGGATGCCTTGGCACTAAATTGCG
>CAYISE010000019.1:0-9958 GCA_964366055.1 uncultured Candidatus Saccharibacteria bacterium | reverse complement strand
TCGCGCCCAAATCGCCCGCGTAGACCTCCTCCACTTCCTCGCGGTGATTGGCGTTCATCCGCACGATGCGGCCGATTCTTTCCTGATTATTTTTCGTCGCGTTTAAAACGTAACTGCCGCGTTTCAGAACTCCGGAATAAACGCGAAAGTAGGTCAGCGAACCCACAAATGGGTCGGCGGCGATTTTGAAGGCCAGAGCGGCGAGCGGTTCCTCATCTTTCGGATGGCGTTCTTCTTCAGCGTGAGTGTTGAAATTAAGACCCTTCGTCGCCGGCATATCATCGGGCGAGGGCAGATAATCAACTACGCCGTCCAGCACCAGTTGAACGCCTTTATTTTTTAAAGCCGAGCCACAGAAAACCGGCACGAGCGTATTTTCAATCGTCGCCTTTCTTAATACTTTTTTGAGGGATTCTATATCCGGCTCTTTCCCTTCTAAATATATCGCCATCAAGTGATTGTCCTTGTCCATGATTTTTTCAACGAGCGAATGGCGCGCTTTTTTGGCTTCCTCCGTCAAATTCGCCGGAACTTCCCCTTCAATGATATTTTCACCGTGTTCACCCTCAAACCGATAGGACTTCATACGCAGAAGGTCAATCACGCCTTCAAAATGATTTTCCAAACCGATGGGGATCTGGACCGCGACGGCGTTTGGCGTAAGCCGTTCTAAAATGGAGTTGAAACTGTCCACGAAACTCGCGCCCGTTCTATCCAACTTGTTGATGAAACAAAGGCGGGGCACTTTGTACTCATCGGCGTAGTGCCAGTTGGTTTCGGATTGCGGTTCCACGCCCGCCACGCCGTCAAAAACCACGACGGCGCCGTCCAAAACGCGCAAGGACCGTTTCACCTCAACGGTAAAATCAATGTGGCCGGGGGTGTCAATCAGATTGATCCGGTGCTCAAGTTTTTTCTCGCCCTTACCGTAGGTCGGAATCCAAAAACAGGTCGTGGCGGCGGAGGTAATCGTGATGCCCCGCTCCCGTTCCTGTTCCATCCAGTCCATTACGGTATCGCCTTCATGCACCTCGCCGATTTTGTGCGAAACGCCGGTGTAAAAAAGAATTCTCTCGGAAACAGTCGTCTTGCCGGCGTCAATGTGGGCAACAATGCCGATATCGCGCACTTTTTCTATGGAATACTGACGAGGCATGCCCTTAATGCCGGATGTAGCTCGCGAAGGCGCGGTTCGCTTCCGCCATGCGGTGAGTGTCCTGCTTCTTTTTGATGGCCGAGCCCTCGTTCTTGGCGGCCAAAATCAATTCTTCCGCCAATTTCTCCGCCATTGGTTTTCCTTTTTTAGCTTGCGCCGCGGCGATAATCCAGTGAGTCGCCAGGAAAAATTTCCGTTCGGGACGCACCTCGCGCGGAATCTGATAATTGGCGCCGCCGATCCGCCGGGAAGCCACTTCCAAAAGCGGCGTGGCATTCTCCAGCGCTTTTTCAAAAACCTTAATCGGGTCCTCTTTCGCGGTTTTTTCAATATTCGCCATCGCCGCATAGAAAACGCTTTCGGCGACGCTTCTCTTGCCGCCGGTCATTAAATAATTAATGAACCGCTCTATGTCAACGCGATTATATCTCGGGTCGGCTTTATGTTCATTCTTTTTAAAACCTTTGCGTCGCATATTGTTTTAGTTTGTAGTTTAATACCCGTTACGCTTTCGCTTTCTTTTTCTTGGCACCGTATTTTGACCGTTGCTGATTTCTCTGAACGCCCGCCGTGTCCAGAATGCCGCGTACGATGTGATATCGGACACCCGGCAAATCCTTGACGCGGCCGCCGCGAATCATCACCACCGAGTGTTCCTGCAGATTGTGCCCTTCGCCCGGAATATACGCCGTCACTTCCATGCCGTTCGTGAGTCGCACTCTGGCAACCTTCCGCAGAGCCGAGTTCGGTTTCTTGGGGGTGGTCGTAAAAACTTTTAAGCAGACGCCGCGCTTAAAAGGCGAAGAAGACGACACCGGCCGGTTCTTGATGTAATTAAAATAAAAATCCAGAGCGGGCGCTTTAGATTTTCTTTGGGTTTTCACCCGACCGCGCTTAATTAACTGGTTGATTGTTGGCATTCTTAAATGCGTATATAAATCTAATCAATGGCTTCTGACATGTCAAGGTTAATAATTCCTGGATTCGCCCCGCCTGTATTCCCTTTAAATTAGGATTTAGATGGGTTTACCAACCTACGGTTTCGTCCGCAGAATTTTCTTTTGAAATTTTTGAAACCTCTATGGTCGTCCCCTGCTGACAGTATGTCTGTTCAAGATGAACACCCTCAATATTCACCACATCATCATTTTTAAATGGCCCATCTGACGTAAAACCTGGTCGCACAAAATCTCCGGTTAGCGTATAAAACTTCCCATCATCACCTTGAAATCCTTGGCATTCCACTCCACCAGAAACCAACATACCTCGCAAATTGATAACTTGATTTTGTTCCGGTATGGGTACGGGTTTTTTAATTACCAATACATACCCACCTACCACGACAACAAGGACGAGGATGAAGATGAAGATGAAGATTTGAGGAGTAGTGAAGCCTTTTTGATTGGAGATCATTGTATCTTGAGCGCCTGTTTGATATTTTTTATTTCCCTAGTATGTTCTTCCACCTCTTTTTCAATCCGCCCCACCCACGCGGTCGTGAAAATTCTTTCTTGATCCAAACGCTCAAGAATGTTCATCATCTTGTCTTGCCCGGTCAATACTTTATCCTTGAAGTCATTAAACTCGCTCTTGGTAACAACCTCGTCAAGTTTTCTATCGTGCTCTATTAACTTAGAGATTATTTTATCTTCGTTCATAATTTCTTTTGACTGGATTATTATAGCACTTCAAATCCCCAGCAGAAATCCGGCGATGGCGAAAATGATTGGACTTAAAAATGGCACCCCGGCAAAAATAAATACCAAAAGCAAAACCCAGCCGTAGGGATTATTTTCGTAAAAAAATGATTTCAGGCCGCGGGCAGAATCAGGCAAAAACGCCAAGGCCACTTTGGCGCCGTCCAGCGGTGGAATCGGAATCAGATTGAAAACCGCCAGGACGACATTTATCAGGACAATTATTACCACAAAATCCCTTAGAATAAAAAGCGTCTCGCTTCCCGCCAATCCCAGCAGACGATAAACAACGCTCAAACTAATGGCAATGCCGAAGTTGCTCAAGGGACCGGCAGCGGCGATAAGCGCCGCGCCTTTCTCCGGGTTTTTCAAATTGAACGGGTTGTACGGAACGGGTTTCGCCCATCCGAAAATTATTCCGCCGGGCAGTATCGCCAAAATAAGCGGCAGCAAAACCGAACCCACCGGGTCCAAATGTTTCAAGGGATTAAGCGTCAGGCGTCCGGCTAAACGCGCCGTCGGGTCGCCCAATTTTTCCGCCATAAAACCGTGCGAGACCTCATGAATCACCACCGAGAAGACCAAAACGACAATTTGAAAAATGACCAATTCAAAATTCATCCCTTTAATGCTATAATGAAAGACATGAAAAATGAAGGGTCAATTTACTTGGTTATGGTCATAATGGCTTTTTTGGTACTGGGCGGTTTTTATTTTGTATTTGATAAATTAGGCAGTTTGAGCGCCGAGGTGAAAAATAACGAGCTCAACCTCCAGCTTCTTTCCAAAAACAGCGGTGTGACCTCTCCCGTTTCCACTCCGCCAACGCTAACCCCAACTCAAACGAACACTCAAAATCAAAATACCGGGAACACCAGCCAAACCGCGAGTGATATCACCGTTCCCACGGGGATAATTTTCAGCGTCAATTCCAGCCCCACTCTCCAGCCGCAAACTTCCGCCACCATTACGATTGAAAGCGTCACAAAAAAATCCGACGGCGCGATTCTGCTCCTGCTCAAGGCCTTCACGAATCAAGCGACGAGCTACAGCGCCATTGACCCGGCCAGTTTCATTCAGTATGTGAGTTTGGATTCCAGTAATCAGACCCCGACTAATGTCAGTGCCGTCTTCAATTCAATGCCGCCCAAGAGCGTCGTGACCGGCACGATTACCTTCCAGGCGGACCCGGGCAAAAATACGGTCATTCTCCAGGTCGGCCAGGGCGACAACCCGAACTTCTACGAAATAAACTTCGGTACGGGCACCTACAAAGAAACGACGGTGGGTTAAAACTCAATTTTAAATCGAGTCCACCCGACAAAATTTATAAAAATAAACCCATCGTCATATTGACTGATGGGTTTTTGTTCTGTGAACTTCCCCTCTCTTTATAGGGTGGTGTCTTCAAAGATACCACCCTCCAACCATACTACTTTAGAAAGACCATCTTCCGCATTGCGGAGAATGTTCCCGCCTGAATCCGGTAGAAATACATTCCGGAACCAAGGCCCGAAGCATCGAACGCGACCGTGTGGCTGCCGGCAGATTCAGTTTTATCGACCAAAGTTTTTACGCTTCGGCCGGTGAGATCGAAAACTTCCAGTTTCACACTGGCCACAACGGGCAGGTTGTACACGATAGTCGTCGTCGGATTGAAGGGGTTCGGGTAGTTTTGGTCGAGGGCGAAATTCATCGGCGGGGAAACATTACTTTCCACACTAGTGGCGATCTCTACTTTCCGAATTTCTACCGTGACGCCGTTCACACGGCCAGTTACTTTTGCACTTGAAGCATTCGCGCCTCGAAGTGTAAAGAGCGACCCATCCGGAATAGTACCAGCAAACGCCACATTGAGGATTTTCCCATTTTCATCATAACGCTCACGGAAGAGCGTTTGTGTCAATCCGTTCGGTTCAACAGTTACGCCCGGCGGCAAAACTATTTCAAATCTGCCATTTGTAACTGGACTGGACGAATTGAGCAACATCGCATAACCTCTTGGCCCAGGCGCTTTTTGCCCTGGACTTGGATTAAATATACTGGAAACACTGTATCATAGTATAAGATTTATGTCAAACCCGTGTACTGACCGGGCGCATCGGTAACTGACTGAGTTGACACAAAAAAAATAGTCCGCTATTCTTTTAACTATCATGCGCGCGTGCGAAAAATGTAAAAAATCATTTATAATGGGCGGAACTAGAAAACTTCTCCGCGGCCACTACAATCCCACTGCTTGGACTAAAAAACGGGCGAACTTGCAGTGGACGAATTTGCTGATTAAAGGCAAACGTTCGTATGTTTGCGCAAAGTGTCTGCGGACTCTGACTAAAAAACTCAAATAATGGAAAGCGCCGCCGAGCGGGGTTGAAATAATCGGGCCATCGGATAGTGGTAGTCCGTACCCTTGGGGTGGGTATAGCGGCAGTTCAATTCTGCCTGGCCCGACAAGAGAGCGAGTTCGCCCCGCCTGTATCCACCTCAACTTTCGTCAACATCCCACCGCTCTTATACATAAGAGCGGTGGTTGAAGGAGAATTCTCTAAATCAATAACCCTCCAATTTTTTGGATTTATCGTGCTGGCGGATTTTATCCAGCGCCTTGGCTTCAATCTGCCGGATGCGCTCGCGCGTGACGCCGAAAACCTTTCCCACTTCTTCCAAAGTATGGGGAATGTTGTCTTCCAAACCGAAACGCATTGATAAGATTTTCCGTTCGCGTTCGGTTAAATCCGACAGAATTTCTTTTATCTGGTCTTTTAATAAAGCGTGGTTCGCCAGTTGGTCGGGGCTCAAACTCTGTTCGTCCTTGATGAAATCCGAAAGAGTTAAATCATCTTCACTGTCGCCGATGGGCGCCTCAAGCGAGACGACTTCCTGTGAAATTTTCTGAATGTAGTGAACTTTTTTCACGTCCATCCCCATCTCGGTCGCGATTTCTTCCGGCAAGGGTTCGCGGCCCAATTCCTGCATCAACTGCCGCTTGGTCTGGGTGTATTTGGTAATCGTTTCCACCATATGAACCGGGATGCGGATGGTGCGCGAATAATCGGCCAAAGCGCGGGTGACGGCTTGCCGAATCCACCAAGTCGCGTAAGTGGAAAATTTGAAGCCCTTCCGGTAATCAAATTTGTCCACCGCCCGCGACAAGCCGATATTCCCCTCCTGAATTAAATCCAGAATACTCAAACGATGGGAGCGATTCACGTAACGTTTGGCGATGGAGACGACGAGCCGCAAGTTGGCCTGAATGAGCCGCTTCCGGGCCGCTTCGTCCGCCTTCTCGGCTCTTTTCGCCAAATCCTTTTCTTCCTGCGAGGTCAAGAGCGGCGTTTTTCCGATTTCTTTCAGATACATTTGGACGGCGTCCGGCAACGTTTGGTCAAACCGAGTGGCTTCTTTGAGTTCCTGCAAAGAAATTTCCTCCAGCTTAGTGTCTTTAATGAATAAACTGGTTTCTTTTATTTTAATTCCGTGCTCTTCCAGTTTGGTGTAGGCCCGTTCCAAAAAAGCGAGGTTCTTTTCTATGTTCGGAAAATAATTCAAAACCTCGGCGTCGGTGATAAAACCCCGGCTCCGGCCGCGGCGAATAAGTTCCTTGAGGCCGTCTTCATATTCCGGTGGGACATTCAGTTTCTTTTCTTTCAATACAATCTTTTTTTTCTTGGCGGATTTTTTCTTCGTTTTCTTAACCTTTTTTATCTTTTTATTTTTTGCCATGGTTGCCTAAATTTTCAAGCTCCGTTCGCAGCGCAGAAAATTTAGCTGCAAACATAAGCACCCCGCCCTTATTTTGCGACTGAATGTCAACTGCGGCGCGAGGGCGAATAGCCCCGCTCTATTCGGGCAAGCGCCGCGAGATTGATTCATGTTTTTATCTAGTAATATCATCTATTTCGTGAGGTCATTAAGGCGTTTGGTCACATCCGAAAAATCGCCGAGGAGTTGATTCACGAATTCTTCGTTATCGGCGCTCTGCGCCGTCCTGACTGCCTTTTTGAGCGATGACTGGCGCTCTTTCAGACCCACTACCTCCAGCCGTTTTATCAAATCCCGGAATTCTTTTTCCAACCTATCTTCACTCGCGCCCGCGAATTCGTAAGATGATTGAAGCTCCAAAAGACCGCGCGTTTCCTCGGCGGGGTTGCTCAATATTTTCTGATAAAGGGGCGGCAAAAGCTGGCTATTGGCTTTTAAGATAGTTAAAAATTTCTCTTTTGTCAAAGCGAGCGATATGAGCCGCCGGGCCACCGCGTCCGGATAATTCGGCAGGGAAGCGCCGGCCGTGTCCGCCTCCTCCTCAACCCCAAAGGAAGTCAGTTCATTCATATTGGCGAGTTCTTCCGCCAGAGCGTTTTCCGAGATGCCGGATTTTTTTGAGAGTTCTTTGAGCCAGATGTTCTGCTCCACCGCGCTCTTCAGCGGTTTCAACATTCCGAGCAGGTGGCGAATTATTCTTTTCCGTTTGGGGATGTCTTCGGTAAAAACGTCCGGCGCGAAGTAAACGCCGAAAATGTAATCAAAAGCCGGTTTAGCCGAGATAATCGCGTCTTTCAGGAAATTCGGGTCGGTTTGGGCGGCGTCGGCCGGGTCTTTGAACCGGCCGAGGTCTATCACCTTCACGTGAAAATCAAATTTGTTGAAGTTGTCCAGACCGCGCTCCAGGGCCTTGAGTCCCGCCGCGTCGTTATCAAAACTCACAAGCGCGGTATCCGCGAAGCGACGCAATTTTTCCAGATGATACGGCGTGAGCCCCGTGCCCGAGATCGCGACCAGATTCTTCACGCCCGTCTGCCAGGCGCCCAAAAAATCCATCTGGCCCTCCACCAAAAGCGCCGCGCGGCTCTCGTTTATGAATTGCTTCGTCTTATTGAAACCGTAGAGCATCCGGGATTTGTTGAAAATCGGCGTTTCGGGAGAATTCAGGTATTTCGGCGGTGGCGTGGGCGAGTCCTTATACTTTATCTCCGCCTCCGGCGTCAGCCGGCCGGTAAAAGCGACTATCTTCCCCACCTGGTTCGCAATCGGGAAAATAATCCGTTCAAAAAACTTGTCGCGATAGAGTCCGCTCGTGTTCTTTTGAACCAGACCGGCTCTCACCAAATCACCCACGGCGCGTCCCTTTTTCAAAAGATGAACCGTTAAGGTTTCTCCGCCCGGGCTGAAACCCAAATCAAATTCCTCAATCGTCCCGGGCGCGAGTCCTCGTTCTTTCAGATATTTCAGCGCGGCCGGGTTTTTTAAAAGTTCATTCTTATAAAAATTCTTGGCTTCCTCGTGAAGGTCATATAAAATCCCGAACTCTCTCTGCTGGGCGGGACTTAATGTTTGAATGGCGACACCGGCTTTCTCGGCGAGAAATCTCAAGGCCTCCGGAAATTCCAGATGCTCGTAGAGCATCGCGAACTTGATGATATCGCCGCCCAAACCGCAACCGAAGCAGTGCCACATTTTTCTTTCCGGCGAGACCATAAAAGACGGCGTCCTCTCCTGATGGAAAGGACAAAGCGCTTTCAGATTTTTTCCGGCCGGCGAGAGCGTCAGGTAGGACCGGAGAAAATCAACCAAATCCAATTTTTCTTTGATTAAATCCGTCTCCTTGACCATTGTCTCGTCTAGTTTAACGCGAAAATACCAAAAAGCAAACTCGCTAAAAATATCATGAGCATTTACAATGAAACCGCATGCTTATCGATGATGCGACAATAAAGGTCTCGGGCGGGAATGGCGGGCGGGGCGCGGTGGCTTTCAACAAGAATATGAAATCACTGGGGCCCACGGGCGCGCGCGGCGGGAATGGCGGAAACGTATTCTTTGAAGGAACATCAAATCTGAACGCTCTGAACCAGTTTCGCTACAAAAAAGAATTCGCCGCGGAAAACGGCGAGAACGGCAAGGGACAATATAATGACGGCCGAACCGGCAGCGATTTGATTTTGAAAGTGCCGGTGGGAACCGTAATCCACAATTTAACAAACGGCGCCGACGCGGAGATAGTGAAAATCGGCGAAAGAATTTTGGTCGCGAAAGGCGGGCGCGGCGGCAAGGGCAATTTTCATTTTCGTTCCGCCGTAAATACCAGCCCCACGCAATTCAATGAGGGCGCGGTGGGCGAAGTTTTCACCCTGCGCTTGGAATTGAGAATGATAGCGGACGTGGGATTCATCGGCTTGCCGAATGTCGGCAAGTCCAGCTTGCTGAACGAGCTCACGAAAGCTAAAAGCAAAGTAGCGAATTATCCATTCACCACATTGGAACCCAATCTCGGCGCGTATTACGAGTTGATTCTCGCCGATATCCCGGGCTTGATTGAGGGCGCCTCCTCCGGCAAGGGCCTGGGGATAAAATTTCTCCGCCACATTGAACGGACGAAAATACTTTTTCATTTCATTTCCGCCGAGTCCGATACGCCAATCAAGGACTACCGAACCGTTCGGAAAGAGTTAAAAAAATATCACATTTCACTCACCAAGAAAACCGAGTATGTTTTTCTCACGAAAAGCGACATGGCGGATACAAAAACCCTCCGGAAAAAAAGCGGCGCCCTTAAAAAAGCGCGTCTTAATGTTCTCCCGATCTCAATCTATGACTGGGATAGTTTGGAAAAAGTGAAGGAGATTTTGAATAAGATTATAAACCGTTAACCGGAATTAAATTAATTTTCTTCATTTTATTTGAACCACTCTTTTAATATCTTTGGCCAGCCAAGAAATAACAGCAAAGCAAGCGGCGCGCCCCAGTTTGCCCAACGTTCAATAAAATCCCAGATCGGTTCTCCGACTAAAGGACGGATAAGCGCGGTCCAAAATCCCCAGAATACGGCCCAGAGCAACACAACGCGCACCGGCCGGATTAAAATAATCAGCGCAACGAGCAAATCCGTCAGACCGATAAGCGTCAGGAGAGTTGCCGCTGCGCCGATTTCCGCTCCGGTGAGCTGGCCAATCCAACCAATCCATTGGTTTTTACCTTGAAGCGCGAAAACGCCGTGGCCGATAAATTCACCGGCGACCGCGATTCTCAGAACCCACTCTACAATTTTTGAATTGTTCATCTACTTAAATAATATAAGATTATGGAAATAATTTCAATTTCTATGGCC
>CAYISE010000018.1:0-10020 GCA_964366055.1 uncultured Candidatus Saccharibacteria bacterium | reverse complement strand
GCTATCAAATTCCCCAGCGAGGAATTTGCGCTCGCTCTCGGCCTCGCTCCCGCGCACATAAAGCGTTATGTGCTCGGACTATGCCCGCTCGGCCTGCGAGACGGTTTTCTTGGCGAATTGCCTGCGGGAATGATGGTTGTATAGTATAAACAACGCTATGATTTCTTACAAGCTTTTTCACCTCCGAGAGTTTCCTTAAAACATACGCGGAGAGAGCGAGCGAGGCCGAAGCGTCAGTGAAAACTCTCGCTGGGAGTTTGAACGGCGATGGAGATGAAACAGAACGGGTGATAATCAAATACTCAAATAACGCCGGGTGGCGATGATACCGGAGACAATTCCCAAAACGATGCCGAAAATAAATTGATAGAGCAGCAGGACGAGAAAATTAGCGTTGAAATAATTCTGCAGATTCACCTCCGGCACAAAACTGTTAATATGAGGCGAAATGAATCCGATAAGCGGAATAAAAATAATGAAACTGATCAGCGCGGAAATCACGCCGTACATCAGCCCTTCCACTACGTAAGGGCCCCGGATAAAACTATTGGAAGCGCCCACCAGCCGCATAATCCCGATTTGATCGCTGTTGGAAAAAATCGCGAGGCGGATGGTGTTAAAGGTTACAATGGCGGCTAAAAATGCCAGGAAAATCGTGAGGGCGAAACCGCCCCGGCCGAAATTATCCACAAGAGAAATTAAGCGATTGATGACCACTTGATTTTGCGCGTAGGTGATTTTTTGAACGGAATCCTGGAAATCGGGTTTCTCCAGATAAGAAGCGATGGAGTCGTAGCGGCGCAAGTCCTTGGCTTTAATGTTCAATGAAGCCAGAAGCGGATTCGTATCCAATTCTTCCAGAGTCCGGTTAATCGTTTCCTCGTTCGCGTGGCGCGTCTTGAAATTATCCAGGGCTTGTTCTTGAGAAACGTATTCAACATACTTGACTTCATCCAGCCCCTCCATTGACCTTTTCAAATTGAGAATCGTATCTTCCTGCACGTTGCTTTTGAAATAAACGCTGATATCCACTTTTTCCTGAATCGCCTGGATGGCGCCCTTGCTGACTACGTTAAAAAGAATCAGCCCTTCAAAAACCAAAAGCGCCAGAATCATAATGGCGATGGTAGAAACCGAAAGCCAGCCGTTCCTGAAGAAATTCTGCCAGCCGTATTTAAAGACCCTGAAAAGTGTGACCATTTATTTTTAATTTAATCAATCAAGAATCGCCCGTGCGCTTCGTCTTTGACAACTTGTCCGTCTTCCAGGGTAATCACCCGTTCACCCAGGGTATTTACGATTTCCTTGTCGTGAGTGGCTAAAATCACCGTGCTCCCCAACTCGTTGATTTTCTTCAAAAGTTTGATGACCTCCCAAGTGTTGAAAGGGTCCAGATTTCCCGTCGGCTCATCGGCAATCAAAACATCCGGCTGGTTCACCATCGCCCGCGCGATCGCCACCCGCTGTTTCTCGCCGCCGGAAAGTTCGGCCGGGAAATTGTTTGTTTTGTCTTTTAATCCTACCATATCCAAAACCTGGGGCACGAGTTCGTTGATTTCTTTCTCCAGCCGCCCCTCCACCTCCAGCGCGAAGGCCACATTTTCAAAAGCGGTTTTTTGGGCCAGCAGGCGGAAGTCCTGAAAAATCACGCCGATATGGCGGCGGAATTCCGGCAACTCCGATGATTTTAATTTATTCACCTCATAAGAGCCAAAGAAAACCTGGCCCTTGGTCGGCTTCTCCTCGCCGATTAAAAGCTTGACCACGGTGGATTTGCCGGCGCCGGAGCGGCCGACAATGGTGACGAACTCGTTCGGCTGGATTTTGAAACTGACCTTGTCCAGCGCCACCGCGTTGTGATTGTAATTCTTGGAAACGTTTTGGAAAATAATCATCCCGCCTGTTTATTTTAACTTATCTTATCCTGTTTGGGAATCAACAGGTTCAAGTCACCGTTCAAAACTTCCTCCACGCGGGATATTTTTTCTCCCGTGAGATGATTCTTCACTTGTTTATAGGGATGAAGCACATAAGAGCGGATTTCGTGGCCCCACTCCGGCGATATTCTCGTTCTTAAATTCGCGACTTCCTTCTCGTGCTTTTCCTCCATCAATTTGATGAGCTTGGCTTTCAATAAATTCAAAGCGCGCTCGCGGTTCGCGGCCTGGGAACGTTCGGCCTGCGCCGATGAAACGAGACCCGTCGGCAGATGCGTTATCCTGACCGCCGTCTCTACTTTGTTCACGTTCTGCCCGCCCGGACCGCCCGAACGGTAAAATTCTACCTTCAGGTCCTTTTCGGGGATTTGAAAATGCAGCGCCTCCACCGCCGGAATTTCGGGAAGAACTTCAACGAGCGCGAAAGAAGTGTGGCGCAATTTTTTCGCGTCAAAGGGCGAGATGCGCACCAAGCGATGCACGCCGGATTCCCCCTTGAGCCGTTCGTAAGCGCCATGGCCTTTCATTTCCAACGTGTTGTCGTTGATGTAGCGCTTCGTCCATTTTTTCAAATCCGAAAAACGCTCATACATCCGGAGAAGCATCTTTCCCCAGTCCTTCGCGTCGTTTCCTCCCGCGCCGGCGAATACGGAAAGATAAGCGACATTGGGATTTATTTCGTTGCTCATTGGAGCCACCTCCGAGATTTGAACTCGGGACCTTTACTTTACGAAAGTACTGCTCTACCAGCTGAGCTAAGGTGGCTTTCAGCAGATTTATTTTATCTAATCCGGATTAATTTTTCAAACATCCCTGGGTGGTATAATTGATTATACCACCTTTGATTATGCTTGATTTTTAATCCGGTTTGGCTTATACTGTGGGAAGTGAATCAAGCGACAGCCCAGCCCCACTTTTACATTTGAATCTGACTTTATATCTCGGCGCATTTTACAAAACAATGCCGGAGATTTTCTAAAGCAGATTAAAGCGTAAAAGTGGGGCTGGGAGGAAAGTCCGGACACTCATCCGCTTAAGCGGAAAGGGTAGCGGGTAACGCCCGTCGTTCGTAAGAATAGAGGTGCGAGCAGAAACGTCCCTAGGCGAAAGCCGAGGGAGGACCCGATCCCGACGTTGAAGGTCCAGTTCCGCTATAGGGATAAGAAGGCGGAAATGAAACGGCTAAATCCTTACCCGAGTGCAAGGTCGTGCCTGAATATCGCAAGATGTTTAGGAGAACCGCTTGAGCCCGAGAGCAATCGAGGGCCTAGATGAATTGTCGCATCCGCCAATTGGCGAAACAGAATCCGGCTTACGGTTCACTCACTATCCCCCGCTTCGGCGGGGGATTTTTTATTTGAAAACTTTTTAAATAAACCTGCAGAAACTTTTCCGGTGGATTTCAGAAAGGCCGTAATGTTTGAGCGATTTGATGTGAAGCGCGGTGCCGTAGCCCTTGTGTTTCGGAAAACCATAGCGGGGATATTTTTTATGGCGGCGGGTCATTAATTTATCGCGATACACCTTCGCGACGATGGAAGCCAATTTTATCGCGTCTATTTTTTCATCACCCTTGACCACGGTGCGCACTTTCAATCTTTTCCCCCAGTTCCCCTTCAAATACAACCCGCCGTCCAAAAAAACCAGCGGCTGGGTTTTTAAAACGGGATAATCGGCCAATTTTTCAAACGCCCGCGTCGCCGCGAGATTGGCCGCTCGGGAAATATTCGTTCGGTCAATTATTTTCGGAGAAACGCTCGCCACCTTGAATCGGATGTCCTTCCTTCCTCTTAAATATTTCACCCAACGTTCCCTTCCCGCCGGACTGATTCTCTTGGAATCCCGCAGTTTAATCCTCCGGTTCTTCAAAATGCCGGGTTCAAACCTCGCTCCCACTCTTAAAGCCACCGCCCCGACGGTTACCGGACCCGCCAGCGCCCCCCTGCCTACCTCATCAATGCCAATAATGTATCTGAAAGCCATATTTTGAGCTTATTTTTTAATAATAACCCATCTTGGGCAAGTTACAAAATAAAAAGACCGCGGGAGCAATTGTTTTTAAAATCGGGGTTCAATAAAATAGTATATATGTCCAAGTTCATCCACCTTCACGTCCATTCGCATTATTCTCTGTTGGATGGGCTCGCAAAAATTGACCAGTTGATTGGCAAGGCAAAAGAATTTGGCATGAGCGCGATCGCGCTCACCGACCACGGCAATCTTTACGGCGCCGTGGAGTTTTTTAAAAAATCCAAGCAGGCGGGCGTGAAACCAATTATCGGCGTGGAAACGTATCTCGCGCCTTACGGACATTTAAACAAGCGACCGAAGATTGACGAGAAAAGATTTCACTTGATATTGCTCGTAAAAAATGAAATCGGCTGGAAAAATTTAATCAAACTCGTGACTATCGCGAATCTGGAGGGATTTTATTACAAACCCCGGATTGACAAAGAACTTTTGGCTCAATATCACGAGGGACTCATTTGCCTCTCCGGCTGTTATTCCGGCGAAATCGCCAGATTGCTCGCGGCGAAAAATTTTAAAGAAGCGGAAGCGAGCGCCGCGCGGTATCAGAATTTATTCGGCGAGGATTTTTATTTGGAGATTCAGCCCCACGCGCCGGAACTTCACGAACCGATTCTCGCAATCTCCCGAAAACTCGGCATTCCTATCGTCGCGACGCAGGACATCCACTACGTGAATAAAGACGACCGCACCGCCCACGAAATCCTTCTCGCGGTGCAGACAAACAGCCGGATGGACGACGAGGACCGCTTGAGTTTGAAAAAATACGATTTGTCCGTCGCCTCGCCCGAAGAAATGGCGGAAATTTTCAAAAACATTCCCGAGGCGATTTCAAACACGGTTAAAATCGCCGAGCAGTGCCGCTGGGAATTGGAACTCGGCAAAACGCGCCTTCCGAAATTTCCGGTCCCCAATGAAAAGACCTCCTACGAGTACATGGAATCGCTCGTGAAGGAAAGGACGCGCAATCGTTATCCGGAAGCAACCAGAGTTGTGAAAGAAAGAGTGGAGATGGAACTCGGCGTAATTAAAAAAACCGGCTTCGCCGACTACTTCTTGATTGTGCAGGACTTTGTGAATTGGGCGAAAGACCACGGCATCGTGGTGGGGCCGGGCCGCGGCTCGGCGGCGGGCAGTATTATCGCTTACATTCTGGGCATTACGAATATTGACCCTTTGGAATACGGCCTCCTTTTTGAAAGATTCCTGAATCCCGACCGCATCCAAGCGCCCGATATTGATATGGATTTTACCGACACGCGCCGCGACGAAGTGCTGGCCTACGTCCGGGAAAAATACGGCGCCGCTCGCGTCGCCCAGATTATCACCTTCGGAACAATGATGGCCAAAGCCGCGGTGCGGGACGCCGGCCGGGCGATGGGTTTTCCCTACGCTCTCTGCGACCGGATTGCCAAACTTCTGCCGGTAAACATAAATTCCAAAGTAACCGATTTGAAAACGGCGCTCGGAACCATTCCGGAATTGAAAGAACTTTACAAAAATAACTCCGACGCGAAAAAGATTCTTGATGCGGCGGTGAAACTGGAAGGCACCGCCCGGCACGCCTCCGTCCACGCCTGCGGAGTCGTGATTTCCGACGAGCCGCTCACGAATTTGATGCCGCTTCAAAAAGCGCCCCAGGGCGAGGACACGATTCTTACGCAGTTTGAGATGCACAGCGTGGAAGATATGGGACTTTTGAAGATGGATTTTCTGGGACTGAAAAATTTAACCATCATTGAAAAAACATTGCGGCTTATAAAAGAAATTCATAACGCGGATGTTGATATTGAAAAAATTCCGCTGGACGACTCCGCTACTTTCAAGCTATTTCAGGCGGCCGATACGACCGGTATCTTCCAACTGGAATCATCCGGTATGCGCCATTATCTCAAAGACCTGAAACCGACCGCGCTGGAAGATATTATCGTGATGATTTCCTTATACCGTCCCGGTCCGATAGAACTGATTCCCCGGTATATCAACCGCAAATTCGGCCGTGAAAAAATCACCTATCTTCATCCGAAGCTGGAACCGATTCTTTCCCAAACCTACGGCGTGGGCGTCTATCAGGAACAGATGATGCGAATCGCGCGGGACTTGGCCGGTTTCACGCTCGCCGAGGCCGACACGCTCCGGAAGGCCATCGGCAAAAAAATCAAAACGCTTTTGGATGAGCAGAAAGAAAAATTAATAAACGGAATGATTAAAAACGGGATTAATTCCGGAACCGCGAATGCCATCTGGGACCTCTTTCCACCTTTCGCCCGGTACGGCTTCAACCGCAGTCACGCCGCCTGTTACGCGATGATTAGCTACGAAACGGCTTATTTGAAGGCCCATTATCCGGTGGAGTTTATGGCGAGCTTATTGAACATCTCCGGCACGGAAATAGAACGGATTAATTTTCTGGTGAACGAAGCGCGGCATCTGAATATAAAAGTGCTGCCGCCCGATATTAATTTGAGCTTTCAGGATTTTACGGTGGACGGACCGAATATCCGTTTCGGATTGGCGGCCGTGAAGAACGTCGGAATGAATATCGTGAACGTTATTATTGAGGAACGCGGTCGGGGCGGGCCATTCGCGGATTTGAGTAATTTTCTCGCCCGCGTCCAGCACCGCGACCTGAACAAAAAATCCCTGGAAAGTTTAATCAAAGCCGGCGCTTTTGATTCTTTCAACTTGGAGCGCGGCCAGCTTCTCGCGAATATTGAAGACCTGATTAAATACAATCAAGCCGCCAAGAAAAGCGCCGCGACCAACCAGAGTTCCCTTTTCGGCGCGACTTCGTCCTTCGCTTCGTTGCGGCTGAAACCCGCTCCGCCGGCGGACAGGAAATCAAAGCTCGCCTGGGAAAAAGAACTGCTGGGACTTTATCTTACCGACCATCCGATGAACGGCCACCAGGAAAAAATAAACGGCACGGCGAAAACGATTAAATTCGCCTTGAGTTTGCCCAAAAACGGCGAGCGGTCTTTGAAGTTCCGGCTGGCGGGGGTCGTAAGCGCCATCCAGAAAATAGTGACTAAGAAAGGCCAGCCGATGCTTTTCATAACCTTGGAGGACTTGAACGATAATATGGAACTTCTGGTCTTCAACGATCTTTTAAGCAAAACGGCCGATATCTGGCAGGAAAACCAAGCCGTGCTCGTGGACGGTTTTCTCTCCTGGAAAAACGGGGACACGAAGTTCATATGCGATGAAGTTCGGGTACTTTGAAAAAGTATTTCGGAACGGCGCTTTCCGCCGCATACTGCCTTTTATTCTCATATTTATTTTCACCGTCGGATTATACGCGCGCGCTATCGGTTTCGGATTCACATATCTGGATGATAACGTCCTGATAATAAAAAATCAGCCGTTCCTCCATAATCCTTCAAATATCCTCAAGGCGTTTCAGACCGACGTGTTTATCAGCGGAAACGGGGCGAAAGTTTACTACCGTCCCGCGCTCACTTTAACATTCATGCTCGGCTCATTATTGGGCGGCTCTTCTCCGGCCGTTTACCACTTCATAAACGTGTTTTTCCACTTCCTGACGACTCTGCTCGTATTTTTCACTTTGCTTGAGTTGCGATATTCCCGCAAGAAATCGCTCGCGGCCGCGCTCGTCTTCGCGACCCACCCCGCTATTTCTCAAGCCATCGGATGGATCCCCGGCCTGAACGATATTGTTCTCGGATTCTTCGTATTCCTGTCTTTTTTCGCGTTCCTCAAATTCATTTCTTCTTCCAAAAAACGATGGTATTTTCTTCACGCGCTTTCATTCCTAATGGCGCTCCTCTCAAAAGAAAGCGCTCTCGTATTGCCGTTATTGTGCCTCTTTTATTATTTCTTCATCCGGAAAGAAAGGATGCTTTCAAACAAGACCCTCGTTCTCGCGATCGGCTGGCTGACTTCGGCTATCGTCTGGCTCTCTCTCCGTTCAATGGCTCTGGGAAACGGTCTCGGTTATGGAATAAAAGAAACACTGCAGTCCCTTCTTTCGGGGATTCCCGCGTTTATCCCCTACATCGGGAAGATTCTCTTCCCCTTTCATCTCTCTGTTTTTCCCATTATGAGGGACTCATTGTTTATTCCGGGATTTGTCGGCATCGCTCTTCTCGCGTTTCTTGTAATTATTCAGAAAAAATGTACTCCCGCGATGTGGTTCGGGATAACGTGGTTTATTCTTTTTATCTTCCCGTCGCTTATTCAAATCGGCATCAACCCGCCGGTTTTTCATGAACATCGCCTGTATGTTCCCTTATTGGGATTCCTCATATTCGGGTTGGAGATTCTGCCGATATTCAAAGATGAAGAAAAAAGAAAAGCCCTTCAAAAAGTGGCGATATCGTTCATTCTCGTTTTTTCCATTCTTTCCCTTCTCCGCCTGCCCGTCTTCAAAGAGCGATTCGCTTTCTGGCGCAACGCAATCGCTACTTCTCCCAACTCGGCATTCAGCCGCAATAATTTAGGAGCAATGTATTATCTGGATGGAGATACATCAAACGCCGAGATTGAATTTAAAAAAGCATTGGCGCTTAATCCGCTTGAACCTCTCGTGCATAATAATATCGGTCTGATTTATGCGGCTTACGGTGATTTTAAAAACGCCCGCGGCGAGTTTCTAAAAGAACTGGAAATAAATCCGACTTACGACGACGCCCGCAAAAATCTTGATTCGCTCTCTCAAAAGAATTCGCCTATAATAAAATAATCATGGGAAAAACGGTTCATTTGGAAAATATCCGCCATTCGCTGGCTCATCTTGTCTTGCCCGCCTAACTTTTTGGATCATGTGGTATGTATACGTTATGAGAAGTTTAAAAGACAACCAATTTTACACTGGCATGACAAATGATCTAAGAAAGCGTTTCCAATCCCATAACCAAGGAAAAGTGACCTCAACCCAATTTCGCGGCCCATTTGAAATTATCTATTTCGAAGCGCATCATAACAAGTATGATGCCGCAGCAGTAGAAATTGGATCAGGAAAACGCTTTCTAACTTTTTAAATCCAAAAAGTTAGGCGGGTGAACCGCGGTATAAAATCATGGATATGAATAAAAACTTAGACAGTATCAGACATTCATTAGCTCATCTCCTTGCTTGTGCGGTTTTGAGGAAATTCCCCAAGGCGAAGCTGGCCATCGGGCCCGTGATTGAACACGGATTTTATTACGATTTCAAACTCCCCCGTCCGCTTGCGCCCAATGACTTGAAGGAATTTGAAAAAACCATGCGGGAATTGATAAAACAGAAACTCCCCTTCTCCGACCGCAAAATTACTTCCGCCGAGGCCAAAAAAATCTTCAAGGACCAACCGTTTAAGCTTGAATTGATTAAGGAATTTTCAAAAAATAAAAAGCCGCTCACGATTTATAAAACCGGCGAAGTGTTCTTGGACTTGTGCCGCGGCGGTCATGTGAAAAATACATCGGAAATAAATCCGGAAGGATTCACACTTGAGAAAATCGCGGGCGCTTACTGGCGCGGCGACGAAAAAAATCCGATGCTCACCCGCATCTACGGCTTGGCCTTCAACTCCAAAAAAGAACTGGAGGGATATCTTGCCATGCAGGAAGAAGCAAAAAAGCGCGACCACAAAAAACTGGGCGTGGAACTGGACCTCTTCACCTTCTCGGATTTGGTGGGCGGCGGCCTGCCGCTCTGGACGCCGAAGGGCACGCTCATAAGAAACCTGCTGGATGATTTCGTTTGGGATTTAAGAAAGAAGGCCGGCTACGAGCAAGTAGACATCCCTCATATCACGAAAAAGGATTTATACGAAAAAAGCGGGCACTGGGAAAAATTCGGAAACGACCTTTTCAAAATCACGACCCGCGAAGGGCACATCTTCGCGATGAAGCCGATGAACTGCCCGCATCACACGCAGATTTACGCCCGGAAGCCGTGGAGCTATCGCGAACTCCCCCAACGCTACGCCAATACGACCAAGGTCTATCGCGACGAGCAATCCGGAGAATTGGCCGGGCTTTCGCGCGTCCGCGCCATCACCCAGGACGATGCCCAAGTTTTCTGCCGGTTGGAGCAGGCAGATCGGAAGAGC
>CAYISE010000017.1:0-13276 GCA_964366055.1 uncultured Candidatus Saccharibacteria bacterium | reverse complement strand
GTGCCGCCGGAGCACCGCGACATCCGGTGCTGAAGGGAATACAGGCGGGGCGATATCTCTCACCCGTGTCTTATTACCGCAACATCCCCTTCCTGCACCACATAATCCTTCCCTTCAAGACGGAGCCAGCCCTTTTGTTTCGCCTGATGCCAGCCGCCTGCTTCCAATAATTTCTGCCAGTTCACCACCTCGGCCCGGATGAAATTCTTCTCAAAATCCGTGTGAATTACGCCGGCCGCCTGCGGCGCTTTACTCCCCCGTTCAATCATCCATGCTCGCGTCTCGTCCTCGCCGGTCGTGAAAAAACTCATCAGGTTCAGAATTTTATAGGCCTCCTGAATTAATTCTGGAATCGTCTCGGCATTATTCAAATCGGCGATAATGAAATCAAATCCCATTTCTTTGATTTTATTTTTCAATTCCTCGCTCGCCTCCTCCAACTTCCCGTTCAGCAAGAATAACTGCGGCTTCACGGTTAAAAGCTGAAGTTCGCGCGCTATCGTTTCATTTTTGAATTCCAGCGTCAGATTCCCACTCTCCAATTTTTTCTTCACCTCGTTTAAAACCGCCAGATTCTTGATCGCGTTTTTATCACCGCCCCGCGCCTCGGCTTCCAATTTCGGCAAACGTTTGGAAACCGTCTCCAAATCCTTGAAAACCAGCTCCATCTCAATGATGTCTATGTCGCGCGCGGGATTCACGCCACCCTCCACATGAATGATATCGCCCTGACCAAAACACCGGACCAAATGAAGGACTGCCTGGACATTCCGGATATTCGCCAAAAATTGATTGCCCAAACCCTCACCCTGATGGGCGTTTTTCACCAGCCCCGCGATGTCGTAAAATTCCACGACTGCCGGCACCGTTTTTTTTGAATTGCTCAACCTCGTCAGTTTCTCCACCCGTTCGTCGGGGACGACGACCACACCCACGTTCGGGTCAATCGTGGCGAAGGGATAATTGGCGACATTAATCTCCTGCTTCGTGAGAATTTTAAAAAGGGTGGATTTCCCCACATTCGGCAGGCCCACGATTCCTATTGACAATTTCATGTTTATACTTGACTCTAAACGCTATTTATAATACTATATTTTCAGCACAGTATACAAACTAAATAATATCCAATCAACCATCCATCATAAAGGAGAATTTGGCATGTTAAACACCACATTGATCATCATTGTAGCGGTTGCGTGGGTATGTGGATCGTGGGCGAACAAGTGGTATCAGCAAAGATTGGATGGGCTAGAAGAGAAGCTGATCAGAGATAGAGAGATGGAGTTTAGCGACTGGAAAAGAAATCTCTGGAGTATTCTCATGGTCATCGCGTGGCTTCTGGTTCTGATCTATGAATCAGCAACCAATTTCAAACAATGGCGTTATCCTAGATATCTCAAAATGTGAGGTATCTAGAACAAAAGCGATGTACCTATTCATTAGGTTATCGCTTTTTATTTTTCAACATAAAACCGGTAATACTTTTTAGACCACTTTAAGCGTCGGCCGTTCAAAGAATTTTTTATTTAAAACCCTGTATATTGATTAAATTCGTTGCCTCAATATAGGACATATGTCCTATATTGAGGGTAGTAATTTTCGCCATAAATTTACTACAAAATCGATTTTATTTCTTTTAGCACCTCCGGCGGAATCGGATCGCGGGCCGGACTCTTCCCGGGATATCGCCAGGCCGTGATTATTTTTATGGCTTTGGTATTTACCCGCTTGGCGAGTTTATACATCGTCCAAATCTCCTGATATCGTTTCGTGCCGGCGGGCTGCATCACCGCTACGGTTTTCTCCACAATTCCCTCCTCCGTCCGCGCGGGAAAACGGATAATCCTTTTTATCCGGCTCTCCGAAAACCCGTAGTATTTCATCTTGAGCCGGGCGTGAATCGTCCAGATATATTTTTGGTCGCCCGAAGGAAACTGAAACATGAAAATTTATAACGCTCAATCATTAAAAATTACCAAACTACCTCCTTTGATAAAGTCCCATAAGAGTAGTTTGGTCGAGAATATGTCCCGCCATCGCTTTTTCCAATTCGGCTTTGGAGGAACCGGCCGGCAAATCCAAAATAATACCCAGCGCGTAGGCCTTGAACATATACCGGTGCGGCGCCTTGCCCCGCGGCGGGCAGGGACCGTAATATTTTTCTTGTCCCGCGCTATTCTTGCCCTGCGCCGCGCCGAAAGGAATATTGTCCTCCGAAATGTACTGCGTCTTCGGCTCAATGTTCCAAACAATCCAATGGTCCCAGGTCTGGCCGCCCGTCGCGTCGGGGTCGTCCACCACAATCGCCAGGCCTCGCGCGCCTATGGGCACATTCCGAATTTCCAGAAACGGATTCACGTTATCCCCGTCACAGGTGTGCTTAGCGGGAATCGTCTCCCCTTCCTTGAAAGCCGAGCTTTTCAGAATCAGCCCGCCGAGGTTTTTTTCTTGAATGTCCATAGCGAATAAAACTACTATTATGATAGCTGAAATCCCCAAGATAACCAAAATGATGTAAACTTGGAATATGACCAACCTCGCCATTTACAGAAAATACCGGCCGGCCAATTTTGAGGACCTGCTGGGCCAGGAAAACATCGTCCGCGTTCTGAAGGAAGCGGCGCGCCAGGACAAGCTCGCCCACGCCTATCTTTTCGCCGGACCCCGCGGCACCGGCAAGACCACGACCGCCCGGCTCATTGCGAAAATCGCCAACTGCGAAAAAAGGAATCAAGACGAAAAATTCAAAACCAAAGGCGAGCCGTGCAACCAGTGCGCCACTTGCCGGGCGATTGACGACGGCCAGAGCTTGGATGTGATTGAAATTGACGCCGCCTCCAATCGCGGTATTGACGAAATCAGGAATCTGAAAGAAAGCGTCCGCGTCTCCCCCGCCGCGAGCCAGTTCAAGGTCTTTATCGTGGATGAAGCGCATATGCTTACGCAATTCGCCTGGAACGCGCTTTTAAAAATTCTGGAAGAACCGCCGGCTTGCGTCATTATCATTTTAGCCACTACGGAAATTGAAAGGGTGCCGCTTACGATTTCCTCCCGCACCCAGAAGTTCCATTTCAAAAGAGCCACCCGCGGCGAAATCATAAACAAACTCAAAAAAATAATTGCCGAGGAGAAAATCCAGATTGATCGCGAGGCGATGGATTTAGTGGCCTCCTCCGCCGAGGGCAGTTTCCGCGACGCCGAATCCCTCTTAGACCAGATGATTACCTTCGGCAATGACAAAAACATCACGCTGGCCGAGGTGGAAAATATGATAGGAAAGGTGGGGTTTGACAAACTCTCGGACTTCGCTGGCATGGTTTTAAACGGCGAGACGGATAAATCCCTGCAAACGCTTTCGGAGATAGAAGATGGCGGCTTCAATCTGGTTCAGTTTACCAAGGACTTAATTCAGTATCTGCGGCGCGTGGCGGTTTTGAAGACCAGCCCGGAGATGAAGAGCGTCTTCATAAACGAATTGATGGAAGACCACCTGAAGAAAATTATGGCGCACGCCGGAATTTTCCAGAACAAGCACCTGGAACTTTTGAAAGCCCTGATAAACGCCTACGGCCAAATGCGCTACAGCCAATTCCCGATTATCCCTCTGGAAGCGGCTCTAATTGAAAAAAGCGTGTAGAACTTAACCCAACGCAGGAAGGGCGCTTAAGGAAATTTTAAGAAGTTCCAAATTAAGATTGCCGATAATTGCCTGGCCGAAAACAAAAGTCGCGGCGGCCGCGAGAATGAAAGGCCAACCGATAGTGGTGTAGGCCTCTTTCATAAAAATCATCCGGAAGAGTGAAATTAGAACGACTGCGAGAAACGCCAGTGGAAGAAAAACTACGAGGTTCGGCCAACCCACCGCGAGCATCAGAACAAAACCCAGTTCGGTCTCGCCCGGATAAAAGAATCTGGCTTCTTTTTTTTGGAGCACTTTCAGGAAAAACCAAAAAACTAACGCTATGATGACCGACCAAATCGCGTTCAGCCAAAAATGGCCCCAGGAATAAAAAAGGAAGTAGCCGATTCCGGAATCGGAGAAAAGCGGCAGGTGTTCCAGCGGAGAAATCCCGCTTGGAATTTTGAGCGGCTGATTCAAAAATAATTGGCCGAATTGGTCCTTGCTCCAGAGAAAATACTGGCCGAGGGTTAAAATCAGAGCGTAGAAAAATTTAAAACCAATTGACCAGAAAGCCAGGCGCTTAAAATAGGGCTTCGGATTTTCGGGATTGCGGAGAATAAAAAAATAAAACACGCTCGCGAGCGCGATGACAACCCCGAAAAACACTCGCGGCAGCCAGACCAAAACGGGAGTTAAAAATGAGTTGATAAAATCCATAACTCAATATAAATACCCCCAGGTTTGCAGTTTATCGCTGTCTTCATACCAGCCCAGACCGATGTCGGTGCGATAGAAAATATTCTGGAGCATGATGTTATCTATGCGAGCATAGGTTTGTTTGCGCGCGTCTTCTACGGTAGTGCCCGACCCGGTGGCAACAAGCGCGTAGCCGGAATTGCCGGCAATACGCCAGTCGCCATCAACGAATTTAATGTCTCCCAAATGTATGCCGTCAACATTCGGTTTTTTGAACAATACCGAGGAGTCGCGATAAACATCCATTATTGACGGGTCATCGTAGGGGTATGGCGGCACGGCGCATACCACGCAGACCTGAAATCCTTTTTTTGTTTTCAATTCATACTGTTCCCCGGCGGCCATGGCATGCAGGAATTCTCCCATTTCACTCGTGATGCCTTCCATCTGCAAAGAGATGGTCGGATAACCAAAACGGCAGGTGAATTCTAACGGATAAATACCGCGAGCATTGGCGATGCAGTTGATGTCCACATAGCCGACATACTTCGCGTTGCGCAATCCATCGCGCATTTTCTCAAGCGTGGTTCTAAAAATAGTGTTGGGGCCCGACCAGTACATCAGCGTTCCCATTTCTCCGGTTAGCGGACCGATATTGCCCGGGAATAAGCGTTTGTGTTCAAAGTTTACGTTGACGGGGTAAATAAAATCATTGCCGTTGAAAAACGCGCCGACCGCGATTTCCACTCCAGAGGCGAATTTTTGGAGCTGAAAACGCTTGATTTTTTTCTCCAGGAATTTTTTATTGTGGGCGATGATTTCATACAAATCTTTGCCGTCTTCCTCCGACCCGATAAATAAGATGGTCTTCAAACCGGAAGCGAAAGACCCGGAGGGTTTATACACGTAGCGACCCGGATTCTCCATGATAAAATTCAACGCGGCATCGTAGTTATCAAAATCATAATGCGGGAGCGTCAACATGCCCAGACGTTTCATCTCTTCCTGGCCAAATTCGCGGCTCTCTTCCAACTTGTCCGTGTATTCGCTGCCGCCCACCACCAGTTTGCCTTTCTTGCGCAAATCGTCGGCGTATAAACCAAAGCCGGTATCATCAAAAACAATCACGTCCGCCCAATCCGCGTGTGACTTCCAGTCGGAAACTTTTTCCAACAATCCGTTATACACGTCGGCGTCATCGGCGTTCTTTATATAAATCTTTACGTCGTGCCCCTCTTTTTTTACCTGCCACGCCAGATCGCCGCTCAAACTTTCCCATCCTACAAATAAAAATTTATGTGATAAAGTTGCTTGCACCTAAGAATTATATTATAAATGATAAGTAAAGTAATTGCCGGGTCGTCTAACGGTAGGACATGGGCCTTTGAAGCCCAGTATCGGGGTCCGAATCCCTGCCCGGCAGCACTTCGACTCGCTTCGCTCGCTCAGCGCAGGCCGTTTCTCCAAAAACAAAAAACTGCCGGTACGATGAATTGTACGCGGCAGTTACTCGTTTTAGTGTTCGAATTCTCTGCACTCTTCACATCTCTCTTGGCCGCAATCATAACAGCTTGATGAGCCACCGGAATTTGAATATCCACAGTGACAACACCACCAACTCTTCTTTTTCGGATTCGGATCACCGGTACTTATTCCACCGCTCTTAACCAAATTGGTTAGCGCCTTACCCCATTCCTTTAACTCTCCCATATATATCACCTCCTTTCTTTTTGGGATTTTGAAATGCTTAATAATTAAATAACTACGTAATAGTATGCGCTAAAAACGAACTCCATGTCAAGAGCTTGTGGTAATGCGCGCACATTTTGTTATAAACTGATGAATGGAATGAACGGCTCGGCGACCATAAGGCGCAGTCCGGTAGTCCTTATCCGCAATCTCATTGCGATTGAGGTCGTTGCCTTTCTCTTCTATTTTCTCGTGACCGGCCACGGCAGTTACAAATCCGAATTCTACAATCAGATTTTTATTTCCAACCTGCTTTCCTATGATATCGCGAAGCTGATATTTCTCTCCGGCGCCCAGCTTATCATAACCATCTACGCCTTTCTGAACTGGTACTACGAATCCTACGAAATCCGCTCGGGCGCCGTCTCCCATTCGCGGGGAGTGCTTTTCAGAAAGAATAAAATTTTTCCGCTTGAAAAATCCATGACTCTCACGCTTTCTTCGGGACCCTTCGGGAAATTACTCCATTACGGTTCCATCAATCTGGAGAGCCGCCATCGCGATTCAATAATTCTCGCGACAATCTCACGCCCCCGGAACTATCTGAAAACGATTGAAAGATGCGTTGACCCCAATATTCAGGGATTTGCCGAAAAACCGGACATCGCCGGAATAATCGGGCAAGACGAAAATGAAAAACTTGAGTTCAAATCCTCGCTCCGTTTTGACCACAAAATCGGCCAGATAAACCGCGATTTGGAGAAAGCCGCCATGAAAACCGTTGCCGCTTTCCTTAATTCCAAGGGCGGCTATCTGGTCATCGGCGTTGATAATTCTAAAAAACCTTTGGGACTGGAAAACGATTATCAGACCCTTCAGCGCAAAGACAGCGACGGATTTGAGAATCATTTCACGCAAGTATTCAATACTATGATCGGGCCGGAATCCCGGCATCTGGTGAAGCTTTGGTTCTGCAATCTTGAAAATCGCGAGGCGTGCGTCATCCAAGTGGCGTCCAGCGCCCGGCCGGTTTACCTAAAATTCAACGACAGCGAGCGCTTCTACGTGAGAACCGGAAACATCACGACTGACCTCAAATTCAGCGAAGTGGAAACGTATACGCGCTCGCGATGGCCGCGCCGTTAGATAAAATCCGCCTTGCTCTAAAATCTGCGGCGGGTGCGGAATTTCGTGAAACTCCGCGGGGATTTTTTGCGGAAAAATTGGCGCTGGGGCGGGCGCTCGGAGCGGAAAAATTCCTCCGGCGGAATCTGACTCGGCAATTCCGCCGGCAATTTAGAAACCGGCAGGACGACTCTCATCAGCCGTTCAATATCCCTTATCTCCGGCCACTGATTCGGCAGGGCGAAGGAGATTGCCCGCCCCACCTGGCCGGCCCGGCCCGTTCTCCCGATTCGGTGGACATAGTCCTCGGCTTGGTTCGGCAAATCGTAATTGATGACGACCTCAATCCCCTGCACGTCTATGCCGCGCGCGGCGATATCCGTCGCCACCAGTATCCGATATTGGCCGTTCTTGAAACCGTCCAAGGCCTGCCTCCGCTGGAAGAGCGAGCGGTCGGAGTGAATCTCGGCCGATTTGTGGCCCAGATCGCGGACAAATTTATTTATTTTTCTCGCGCCGTGCTTGGTGCGGGTGAAGAGCAGTATCGGACCGTGATAATCGTAAAGGATTTTCCCCAGCAAGCGGTTTTTTAAAGCCGGCTGGACGAAGAAGACCTCCTGCGTCACTTCTTTCGGAATGGTGCCCGACGGCGCGATTTCCAGCCGTACCGGCATCTTCATAAAGTTCGCCGCGATTTTTGCGATTTCATTCGGCATCGTGGCCGAGAAAAGCATCGTCTGCCTTTCTTTCGGCACAGCCAGAAGAATTTTCTTGAGCTGGGGCGCGAAACCCATATCCAGCATCCGGTCGGCTTCGTCCAAAATCAGAATTTTCACTCTGTTAAGTTTCAAATGGCTGTTCTCTATGTGGTCAATAATTCTTCCCGGCGTGGCGATGATAATGTGCGGATTCCTTTCCAGCGACTTCTTCTGGGCGAACATTGAAGCGCCGCCGATGACAACGACCATTCTGATTCCCAACCTGTCTCCCAATTTGCCCAGCATCTCCTCCACCTGCATCGCCAGTTCTCTGGTGGGCAGGACCACGAGCCCCTGGCCGCCTGCCTGCGCGGACGGGCCGCCCGTTTGCATCAAACGTTGAATCATCGGCACCCCGAAAGCCAATGTCTTTCCCGTGCCCGTTTGGGCGATGCCGATGAGGTCGTCTCCGTGAAGGGCAATCGGAATTGATTTGGACTGAATCGGCGTCGGAGTTTTGAAATGCAGGCGTTCAATCGCCTCAAAAAGGGTCGGCGCGATGCCCAAGCCCAGAAAACCCGAAGGAGCGTTTTTATTATCCATCTATTTTTATCTTACCAGAAAAACTGAAAATAAGCGAGAATCGCAAGAAAATCCCTCCTTCGTTCGTAGGCCTCCGCGCGTTAAAATCTACTCCTCGCTCCCCTACGAAGATAGGCCACCTATCTCGCTTCGCTCGCGTGTCGCCGGCCTATCTTCTGCTCGCTCGGAGATTTTCTTACGCGCTCCGGCAATACTCACTCAAGAGGGATTTTCTCGCTCAACAAAATTTTCATCAAGGGTGGTATAATTGATTATACCATCGATAAAATCCTCATAGAATGAGGGCTTTTGAGTGTTTGACGAATAAATAGAAGTATACAATTACCCAATTAGCATTTGCGGCTTCTCGCCGGAAGAAGCCGACATCCGGTGCTGAAGGGAATACAGGCGGGGCGATTATAAAAACTTGACTGTCCCTTTGTTCGATGCTAAAATTCAACCAGTTAAATTGTCACAAATTTTTCACTATTATTAGAGGTGAGATATGAAAGGATTATTCATAGCATTTGAGGGAATTGATTATTCCGGCAAGGATACTCAAGCGGAAAAGACCATAAACTGGCTTAGGCGTTTGGGCTACTCCGTTAACTGGAGTAATGAGCCCAACGATGATGAGTACGCGGGTAGCCCGTTCGGGCACGCAATCAGAAAAATGCTCCGGGGGAAGATGGAAAAACCGGATGACCCTTTTGAATTCCAGCGGATGTATGTGCTGGATAGAGCGCAGGATGTGTTTTGCTTCATTAGGCCCGCGTTGGATAGGGGTGATGTTTATATTATTGTCCGGTACGGACTTTCCACCATCGCCTATGGAATGATTTCGGGTGAACCGCCGGAAAAATTCATCCAGCTTCATAAAGATATACTCGGGCCTTCGCTCATCTGGCCGGATGTTATCATTTTAATTGACATCTCGGCTGAAGAAGCGATGCGAAGATTGGGGAGGACCAAAAACGACCCCCAGTTTTTTAAAAAGAAAGAGAAAATTGAAAAAGTCCGCCAGAATTATCTCTCGCTCGTCAATCATCCGGAATTTCAAAACCACCCAATCATAATCGTAAACGGCGAGCAATCAGAGGATGGGGTCTTTGAAAGCATAAAAGAAATCCTCATCCCCAAAAAAGAGTAGAGAAAATACAAAAGCCAAGAACCTATTAAAGGAACTTGGCTTTTTTTAACGATAAACTATTCCCGAGTCGGCTCCCTCAAAAAACATTTGAGATACCCGAGCTTATCAAGAAATTCCGCGGTTTCCCGCCCATTCTTGAAAACTCCAAAAATCAACTTCTCCACTTGCTCCCTGCTCATCGGCCAAACGTGAGAGCTAATGAAATCAGATTCGGGCCCGGAAAATTGCGCTGAATTGAGCACATAATCCTCAAACGCTTTGTACGCGATTGGCACCGCGTCCCGCAGAATGTCCGCAATCGCCCGCGCATACACGCGAATCTCATGTTGCGCACGCGGGTCTAGCCGAAGCGAAAGAAAATGGAATAGGTTATGAAGGTCAATTTTCCAATAGGCCTCCGTATACGTGGAAAGCGGAAGGTCTTTTCTGGCCTGCTCGCGGGCAACTCCCTCGCTGATCCGCTTTTCGTAAATAACGCGGGATAATCTATGAAGTTCTTTTTCCTGACTGGATAATTTTTCCCCGGCGGAAACATCAAGAAAATTCTCGCTCCCTTGTTTGTTATTCCCCGACTGCACGCGCCATTCATCCGGCATTGTTTCTTGCGCCGAATTTATGGCCAGCGAATAACGGGTTGAATACTCGTTCACATTCGCAGTGCGATGGCGGATCCACTGTCGCCAGCAATCCATCGGCACCCGCACGTGAAACTTATATTCGCACATCTCAAACGGCGTAGTGTGACGATGCCGCATGAGATACCGTATCAATCCCCGGTCATTCTACGCTTTTTTCGTGCCTTCCCCGTACGAAACCCGGGCGGCCTGAACAATTGATTCATCCGAGCCCATATAATCCACAAGGCGCACGAATCCGTCATTAAGGCACTTAATCGGCTCCCCGAGCCATTTATCCGCTCCATCACTCGTCACTCTAATCATGACAATTCTCCTCCCGTTTGAATTTCTTACGCTCGTTTTCCGTGAGGAATTTCTTGCGAATGCGAATGTTTTTCGGCGTTGCCTCCACCAATTCATCGTCGCTGATATAGTTCAAAGCGTCTTCCAAGCTCAATGTGAGCGGCACTTCCATCTGGTCCTGCAAGCCCTCGTTTTTGGCGCGAAAATTCGTAAGTTGCCGGGTGCGGCAGACGTGCACGCCGACATCCCCCGCCTTGGCGTTTTGACCGACTACCATTCCTTCATAAACCGCCACGCCCGCGCCCAAAAATAATTTCCCTCTTTCTTGAGCCGTCACCAGTCCGTAATTATTGGTTACGCCCGCTTCGGTCGCGATAATGGAACCGTGGGGCTCGTCTCTCAATTCGCCTTTGTATTCTTCGTATCCCAAAAAAATACTGTTCATTATGCCCATTCCTTTCGTGTCCGTTAAAAATTCATTCCGGATGCCGATGAGACCGCGGGTGGGAATCGTGAAATCCATAAAGTTCGCGCCGTTATCCACGCGCATATCCTTCATTACTCCCAGACGCCGGCCCATCAATTCAATCACCACGCCGGAATAATTCTCCGGAATTTCTATTGAGACCAGTTCCACCGGCTCTTTCCTCGCGCCGTTCTCTTCTTTGAAAATCACCTGCGGCTCGGAGATCTCCAGTTCATAGCCCTCCCGCCGCATCTTCTCAATCAAAATGGCGAGATGGAGTTCGCCCCGGCCGGCCACCATCCACCGGTCGGGACTTATCTGATTTACCGAAAGAGCCACATCGGTTTCCAATTCGTGTTCCAGACGTTCTTTGATGTTTCTTGAGGTGGTATACTCGCCTTCTTGGCCGGTAAAAGGCGAGGTGTTCACGCCGAAGGTCATTTTAATCGTCGGCTCGTCTATCTGAATGATGGGAAGCGCGACGGGATTTTCCGGAGCGGCGATGGTCTCACCGATGGAGATATCGACAATGCCGGCCACGCCCGCGATATCGCCAGCGAAGGCCTCCGTTACGTCCACCCGGTTCAATCCTTCAAAAAGCACCAGCGAACTGACTTGGCCCTTTTTTATTTCACCCGCGCGGTTAATGTGGGCAATTATCATTCCCTTTTTTAAAGCGCCCGAATATAAACGGCCGATGGCGATTTTTCCTTTATAGTTGTCATAGACCAGATTCACCGTGAGCATCTGCAACGGCTTCGCGACATCCGCGACGGGCGCGGGAATATAAGAAATTATTTTTTCAAAAAGCGGCTCCACATTTTTCATTTCATTCAAATCGGATTTTAATCCCGCCCTCCCCTGCGTCGCCGAGGCGTAAATTACGGGGAATTCAATCTGAATTTCACTCGCGCCCAATTCAATAAATAAATCGTAAGTGGCGTTTAGGACCCACTCCGGCCGGGCGTTCGGTTTATCCATTTTATTGATGACCACGATAATCTTATGGCCGGCCTGAATGGCTTTTCTCAAAACGAATTTCGTTTGCGGCATCGGCCCTTCTTTGACGTCCACCAGGAGCAGAACGCCGTCCACCATCCGCATTATGCGCTCCACTTCTCCGCCGAAATCGGCGTGGCCGGGCGTATCCACAATGTTAATCTTAAAATTCTTGTATTTTATGGAGGCGTTTTTGGAAAAAATGGTAATGCCGCGCTCCCGTTCCAATTCGTTGGAATCCATTATCAGTTCTTGAGCCGCGTCGCTTCTCAATTTAAAGTTTTCCGATTGCTTCAAAAGAGCGTCCACGAGCGTGGTTTTGCCGTGGTCCACATGGGCGATGATGGCTATGTTTCTTATTTCCATACGATTCGTTCCGCCTCCTCCGCGTTTTTCGCCGCTATTAATTTTATCCGCAATTCCTTCGCGCCCCGGAAGCCGTTCACATAGGCCTTATAGTGTTTTTTCATTACGTCAAAGTTCTTCCGGCCGCCGAATATCTTTTCAAAAAAGCGCGTGTGTTCCAGCATCACTTTTAACTTTTCCTCGCGGCTAATTTCTCCTCGTCGGCCGCGATTGAAAAACCACGGATTGCCGAAAATACCGCGCCCCGTCATCACGCCGTCCAAACCATATTTTTCCGCTTTGGCCTCGGCATCCGTTAAGTCCTTCACATCGCCGTTCCCCAGAATGAGAGTTCTATTAATAGAACCCGCCTCATATTTATCTCTTATCTCAACCGCTTCGCCAATCGCTTCCCAATCCGCCGGCACGAGCGACATTTCTTTGGCCGTCCGGCCGTGAACGGTTATCGCCGCTAAATCCGCTTCCAGAAGATACGACAGCCATTCTTTTAAAGCATTCTTTTTCAAACCAAGTCGGGTTTTCACGGAAACCGGCAAGAGACCGGCGCCGCGTTTAACCGCGCGAATAATCTCTTGAGCCAATTTTGGCTTTTCAATCAGGGCCGCGCCGGCCCCCTGCTTCAATACCGCCCGGTCGGGACAGCCCATATTGACATCAATCCCGTCAAAGCCCAGTTCCCGCGCCAAGAGAGCCGCGCGATAAAAATGTTCCGGCGCCGCGCCGAAAAATTGCGCGACAATTGGCCGCTCGGATTCGTCAAATTTCAAATCAAGCAAGAGATTCTCGCGCCCCGCCGAAATCAGGCCGTCAACGGAAACGAACTCCGTCCACATTACATCCGGCTTGCCGTACTTCGCGATAATCATACGGAAGGCGGCATCCGTGACATTCGCCATCGGCGCGAGGGCCATAATCGGCTTATTCAATTTTTCCCAAAAACCGGAAGTCATAATCTGTGAGAAA
>CAYISE010000016.1:0-14152 GCA_964366055.1 uncultured Candidatus Saccharibacteria bacterium | reverse complement strand
TTGACCAGAAAGGATTTTGTGTTCAAATACTTTATTATTCATAAAAATTGATTGCATGTTTATTTCTAACGGGATTCATAAGTGTAAAAAGAAGGCTATCACAAAAGCGCGTTGAAAATCAATCCCCCCGCATAAGATTTATTTCGTGCAAAAGATGAGATGTATATGCCACCCATCTCGCTTCGCTCGCGTGTCGCCGGCATATTTTCTGCTCGCTCGGAGATTTGTCTTACGCGCTCCGGCAATACTCGCTCAAGAACAATTTGCTTGCTTGGAGGGTGGTATAATTGATTATACCACCAATAAAAACCCTCATTGAGAAAATCTCTCCGAACTAGAGAGCCCCGCCTGTGTTCCCTGAAGCAACTCTCGGAGCGCCGTCGGCTTGGTCGCCTCTGTCAGCTGACGGAGGCGCGACGGCGCGAGAGCGTAGTGATGCGCGGTGCCGCCGGAGCACCGCGACATCCGGTGCTGAAGGGAATACAGGTGGGGCTCCTCACTAACGTACCCCTCCAGTACATTTCGTTGAAATTTCCGTTAAAAAATGGTAATCTTAAGTAAGAATTATGATTATCAATCACTACGGCGGCGATTATTTCAAAATCCAGGCCGGCGACCTGACCGTTCTCATTGACCCCGAAAATCAGCGCTCTTATAAAGGCGCGACTTTGGTTTTGAACACCGTCCGGCCGGCCCTGACCGAAGCGCCCGTCGAGACGCCGCCTTTCTGGATTGACCACCAGGGCGAATACGAAGTGCGGGGAATCCGGGTAGAGGGGGAGAAACTGGACGGGAGCGGAGGAGAAGAGAAAGAAAAGACCGCCTACCGGATGGATTTTGACGAAATCCGTTTCGGGATTCTGGGCCATCTTACTCAAGATACCGACCCGAAAATCCAGGAATTCTTGAAGGACTGCGACGTCCTCATTATCCCGGGTGGCGAGAAACCCTTCATCGGCGCCGCGGCGGCCGCCAAGCTTATCCGGCAATTGGAACCCAGCATTATCATCCCGTCTTTCTCAAAAAACCCGAAGCCATTTCTCAAAGAAATGGGCCAGGAGAAAGCGGCGCCGGAAGAAAAACTGGTTTTTAAAAAGAAGGACCTGACACCTAAGACGATGGCCGTAAAATGCCTGACTTTTTAACTCCGACCTTTTGTCATGCGCGAATTTTTCCAAAAAACCGGTCAGCTCATTAAAAAGATCCAGCATTCGGACGACCGCGCGAAAAAACGCTGGCTGGTTTTGCTCTCCGGCATTTTAATGCTTTTCGTAATCGTGTTGTGGGTGGTTTATCTGAACGCCACCTTGCCTCAAAGCGCGGGGACGCCAACCGGCACCTCAACGGAAGCAGTGGTTTTCTTAAACGCTCCGGAGAAAGGTTTTTCTTTTTTCAAAACGCTCGGCCTCGGCTGGGAGGCGGTCTGGGGCGGAATTCAAAAAAACGTGAACGCGGTTGGGGACTCGGTTAAAACGGGATGGCAGAAATTCAAGGAACAATTGAACCGCGCGAATGAGTTGAATATTGAGAAGCCAAAAGACGGAAATTGAGGTATATTTTATTAGTTGGTGGTTGGTAGTTTATAATTTGTAGTTACTGTTCAATTTCATGGAAGAGAAAGAAGAAAGAAGAATAGACAAAATTCAAGCGCGGGAGATTACAACCGAACTCCGCGATTCTTATTTGGATTACGCGATGTCGGTAATCGTCTCGCGGGCGCTGCCCGACGTGCGCGACGGCTTGAAACCCGTCCAGCGCCGGATTTTATGGGCGATGTGGGATGATAATCTCACTCACAGTTCCAAGTTCCGGAAGTCGGCGAATGTGGTTGGCGCCGTCTTAGGCCGTTACCACCCACACGGCGATATTGCGCTTTACGACGCTTTGGCGCGGATGGCCCAGGATTTTTCCCTGCGCTATCCATTAATAGACGGTCAGGGTAATTGGGGTTCGATCGACGGGGATTCTCCAGCGGCAATGAGGTATTGCGTGACTGGTAACACACTAATCGTAACTGACAAAGGAATGGTGCCGATAGAAAGTTTGGGAAATTCCGAAAATCCCGAAGGTGATGAAGAGAATATTCAAATAAAAGTTCTTTCTAAAAATCGCGGTGTCAATTTAATTACCAAGTGGTTTGATAGCGGAGAACACCCGACAATCAAAATAGAAACAAATCACGGATTTTCTTTGGCGGGAAGTCAAAATCATCCTATTCTTACCTGGGCGCAAAATCCAATAACTAGAATTCCGTGTTTTTCTTGGAAACTTTTGAGCGAGATAAAGAAAGGCGACATTGCCGTTATTGAAAGAACGTCTGATTTATTGTGGCCAGAGAAAAATGTGGATCTGACAGATTACTGGCCGCAAGAAAATCGGCGTCGGGAGAAGAAAATTCTGCCCCGGGAACTGGATGAAAATCTGGCGCATATACTGGGCGCTTTAATCGCCGAAGGCACAATCAAAGAAAATGAGATTGAGTTTTGTAATAGCGATACCGAATGGATAAATGATTTTAAAAAGAAATGGAAGAATATTTTCCCCGATTGTCGCTTGCATCATTTCCATCGCAAGCCGAATTCTTTCGGCAAAAAACCATATCAAACCCTGGAAATACACTCAGGCCAAGTGATAAGCTTGCTGAAAAACATCGGTCTTTTGCCCGTAAAATCCGCCGAGAAAACAATCCCCAAATTAATCCTGCAATCTCCGAAACTCGTAGTTGCCTCATTTATAAGAGCTTATTTTGAAGGCGACGGAAGCATCAGCCAGAGCGGCAGAATGAATGAATTAAGCGCAATATCCATAAGCGAGAGATTAATGGAAGAACTCCAGATAATTCTTTTAAGATTCGGCATAGTGGTAACAAAAAGATTTGATAGATGGAGAAAAACTCACAAACTTTATATCCGCGGTCTGAAAAACTACGTGCTTTTCCAGAATCAAATAAACTTCGCCGCCTCGGTTAAGAAAATGAAACTGGAGAGTTTGGTAGATAAAATCAAGAAAGATTATTCCCAAACGGACTTCGTGCCTTTCTTATCGGAATTTGTCAGAAAAAACACCGAGAATGATTATGAAAAGGAAAGAATAACACATCATTATAATTTTGACCGTTATTCTAATCTGGGAAACAGAGCAGCTGGAATATTAACCGCGGTACGTACTGAAATTAAAACTGAAGCGGCTGAAATTTTTGAAGTCCTGCTTTCAAATAATTATCTCTTTGATCCGATTATAAGTATTGAAAAGGGCGAGCCGGAAAGAGTTTATTCAGTAAAAGTCGCGAGCGAATGCCACTCATTTGTTGCGAACGGCTTTGTGAATCACAATACCGAGGCGCGGCTCTCCAAAATCGCCGAGGAATTGCTCGTGGATATTGAAAAGGAAACAGCGGACTGGCAGGCGAATTACGATAATACCCGCGAAGAGCCGAAATTCCTTCCCGCCAAACTCCCGAATCTGCTTTTGAACGGCACGGTCGGCATCGCCGTCGGCATGGCCACCTCCATCCCGCCTCACAATTTGGGCGAGATCGCCGACGCCATCGCTCACTTAATAGAGCGTCCCGAGGCGGACGTTAAAGAACTGATGCAATTCATGCCCGGGCCGGATTTTCCGACCGGCGGCATCATCTATGACAAGCGGGCGCTGGAGGAGGCCTACACGACCGGCCGGGGTTCGGTCACTATTCGCGCGAAGGCCGAGATTGAGGAAAGAAAGAGCTGCGGTCTCCAAATCGTCGTTTCCGAGATTCCCTATCAAGTGAACAAGTCCGACCTTATTATTAAAATGGCCGAGCTCGTAACGGAAAAAAAGATTGAGGGTGTCCGCGACATTCGCGACGAATCGGACCGCGAGGGCTTACGGATTGTGGTGGAAATTAAAAACGATTCCTCGCCCCAGAAAATCTTGAACCAACTCTACGAATACACGGAACTTCAGAAGAACTTCTACTACAACGTGCTCGCGCTCGTGAACGGCCTTCAGCCCGAAATTCTCTCGTTAAAAGACGTTCTTTCGGAATATATCGGCCATCGGAAGATTGTCATCCGCCGAAGAACGGAATTTGATTTGAAGAAGGCCCAGGACCGAGCTCATATTTTGGAGGGTCTGGTGAAAGCGCTGGATGTGATTGACAAAATTATCGCGCTCATCAAAAAATCCAAAGACCGCGAGACCGCCAAAGAGAATTTGGTAAGGGGTTTTAGAATGACACCCATTCAAGCCGATGCCATTTTGGAGATGAAGCTCCAAAGTTTGGCCGCTCTGGAACGTCAGAAACTGGAGGATGAACTCAAAGAGAAAAAGAAAATCATCGCCGAATTGCAGCTAATTTTGAAACAGCCGCAGAAAATTCTGGAGATTATTAAAAACGATTTAAGCGAGCTCAAGAAAAATTTCGCCGACCCGCGCCGGACGAAAATCGTCGCGAGCGGCCTCAAAGAATTCAGAGAGGAGGATTTGATTCCGCAGGAAGAGGCGATTATCACCTTCACTCGGGACGGTTACATAAAAAGAATGCCGCCCGCTACCTTCCGCGTCCAGAAGCGCGGCGGCAAGGGCTTAATCGGTTTTGATTTGAAAGAGGAGGACTTGATTTACCAGCTTCTTTCAGCCGACACGCACGATAACATTCTCTTCTTCACGACCGGCGGCAAGGTCTTTCAGACGAAGGTCTACGAGATTCCGGTCGCGAGTCGCACCGCCAAGGGCAAATCCATCCATAACTTTTTGGAGATTCCGCCGACCGAAAAAGTGAGCGCGATCGTCACCTATCCGCAGAGTTCGGCCGACGGCAAGCATTTTATGGTGATGGCGACGAAAAAAGGCGTAATCAAAAAAACGCCGCTCGCCGATTTAGCCAACGTCCGCCGGAACGGCATCACCGCCATTAAACTTAACGCGGGCGACTTATTGGGTTGGGTGAAATTTTCCCAAGGTGACGACCAGATTGTTCTCGTGAGCGCCCTGGGCCAGGCCATTCGTTTCAGGGAAAAAGACATCCGCGGCATGAGCCGGGGCGCGGCCGGCGTGCGCGCCATCAATCTGAAGAAAGATGACAACGTGAGCGGACTTGATATCGTGAAGAAAGAAGATATTGAAAAGGGGAGCAAGGCGAGTATTCGCATGGTCGCGGTGATGGCAAACGGATTTGCCAAACAAACTCTGCTTAAGGAGTATAAAATCCAGCGCCGCGGCGGTTCGGGGATTAAAACTGCCAAAATCACGGAGAAAACCGGGCCGGTCATCGGCGCTCATATTGTGGATGATGAAATTGAAGAAGTGCTGGCATTCTCCACCAAGGGCCAAGCCATCAAAACCTCACTTAAAGATATCCGAATTTTGAGCCGCGCTACCCAAGGCGTCAAGATAATGAACTTGGAAAAGGGGGATAAACTCGTGGGAATAGTTTGTTTATAATATAGACAATGAATCTCTCTAAACCTCAACTCGTTATCGTCGCCGCCGCCGGCGCGGTGGTTCTAATTTTCATCCTAATATTTTTCGGGATACTGCCCGGATTTCGGACTTCGTCCAGCGACCCGACGAAAGTAAAGGCCGCGCTCAATTTTTGGGGCGTGAATGATTCCGCCGACGCTTACGCGGACGCCTTCGGGGCAATGAAAGCCGTCTACCCGAATGTAACGATAACCTACCGCGGCTTCAATAATCCCGACGAATACGAAGCGGCGCTATTGGACGCGCTCGCCGCAAACCAGGGCCCGGATATTTTTATGATTCGCAACACGGACCTTTTGAAAAATAAAAATAAAATCGTTCCGGCGTCCCCCGCTCAGTTTTCCGCGATTCAGTTGAAACAATCCTTCCCCCAAACCGTTGCCCGGGATTTCCTTTATCAAAACAACGTCTACGCGCTTCCGCTTTCGGTGGACACTCTCGCGCTCATATACAATAGGAACCTTTTTGACCAGGCGGCCGTGCCGCTTCCGGGAGGATGGGTAAGCTGGGATGACTTCTTAAACGCGGTTCCGAAACTAACCAAGAAAAGCGCGAACGGCGAGATTACTCAAGCGGCGGCGGCCATCGGCGCGAATGATCTTCTCTATCTTCTTATGCTTCAGAGCGGCGCTAAAATGTCCGACAGCCAAACCGGAGCGGTATCTTTCGCCTCCAATGAGGGAACGCAGGCGTTAAGTTTTTACGCCAACATCTGGAACGAATCAATGCCGAATTCCTGGGACGCCTTCAGCCAAAGGAAGACGGCGATGATTTTTGATTACGCCTCCAATCTGCCCCAGATTAAATCCCGAAACAGCTTTCTGAATTTTGAAGTCGCGCCCATGCCCCAGCTCAAAGGCGCCGCTCTCGCCATCGCCTATCCAAGTTACTGGGGCTACGCCGTTTCCCGCCAAAGCGTTCGCCAAGATTTGGCTTGGAATTTCATTCTCACGATGACGACGAACGACGCCGCCGCGAAAGGGTATTTGCAAAAAACCCAAAAGCCGCCGGCCTTAAACTCACTCATCTATCAGTATCAAAATGACCCGCTTCTGGGGGTTTTCGCCAAGCAAGCGCTCGTCGCCCAATCGTGGTTTCAGGCGGATAGAAAATTCATAGACCGGACGATTGCCGGTATGATTAATTCGGTGGTGAATAGCAATACCCAGCCCAAAGACGCTTTGGGACAGGCCCAAAATCAAATCAACCAATTCTTGAGCCAGAGGCCTTTCTAAAAATATGTCCCAAAAAATATTAAAAGCAACTTTGTTTTTCGGGAGCGGAATTTTTCTTTTCACTCATTCCGCTTCAGCCGCCATTTTTGACATCTGGGCCGGCACCGGTAAAACGGATGAACCCACCTGCAATATCGCCCCGAGCGGCTGTTCTCTCTGCGACGGTTTGAGGGTGGCGATTAACTTAGTCAATGGTCTGACCACGGCCGCCATAGTTATCACCGTAGGGATGGCCGTCTACGGCGCCATCCGGATGATGCTCTCGGGCGGCTCGGAACAGATGGTCAAGGAGGCGAAGGGAATCATCACAAGCGCCGTCATCGGCCTCGTCATTGTCCTCTGCGGTTGGCTTATAATAAATACCGTAATCCACATCATCGCCGGTCGAGTGGATTTCCCCTGGGCCAACGTTCAGTGCTAAAATATAAATGACCATGTTATCCGGTTCTATCAAAGTGGGGATATTTATTCTTTTGGGACTGATTCTTTTTTCCCAGCCGATTTTTTCGCGCGCGCAATTAAGCGGTAATACCAATACCCTTATCAATCCTCTCTGTCCGGCCAACGACCCCAACTGTTCCCGTTCCGACGCGGAAGGTCTCTTACATTCCATCGTTGATTGGCTCATCAGAATCGGCACGCCTATCGCGGTGGGGATGATTCTCTTCGGCGCTTTCCAGATGATTTTCGCGGGCGGCGACCCCGAGAAATTCAAAAAAGGCAAGCAAACGATTCTTTACACCGCCATCGGTTATGCTATAATCCTGATAGGTTGGGGCATGACCTCAATTATTCAGGATTTCCTAAGCCATTAACCCCCCAAAATAAAAGGTCGCTTTTGAAGATACAAAAATGTTAAACATTAAAAAAATAGTAGCCGTCGCCGCGGTAGCATTAATTGTCGCCTCGCCTCTGGCGGCTTTAGCGCAACGACCAAGCGGAATCGACGCTATCGCTCCGGTCACGTCTCTCGGAGGGGCCACGAGCAGTTTGGCCAAAATAGTGAACTGGATCATCGTTGTTTTCTGGATACTGACCGTGCTCTTCCTGATCTGGGCGGCCATTATCTATCTCACCGCCGGCGGAGATGAGGAGAAATTAAAAGCGGCGAAGTCAAGAGTGATTTATGCCGTAATCGCCGCCGCTATCGCCCTGCTGTCAACCGGATTGCAATCAATCACCACAAGCCTCCTTAGCGGCTCCATCAGCTAGTCGGGTAAATAAAATAAAAACACCCCTCATAATGAAGTGGGGGTGTGTTTTTTTCGGGAAATACTATAATCTAAATAAGATATGAAAAGAGAGAGAATCGGAAAACTTTTTCAGACGAGCGTAGCCATTACATCGGTGGCGGATGTGGAAAACACTCTGACTAAAATCGTGAATTGGATGTTCGGGGTATTCTGGATAATCGCGGTCGCGATTATGATTTGGGCCGCTTTTACTTTTCTCACGGCCGGAGACGACAAAGAAAAGGTGGAAAAAGCCAAAAAGATGCTTCTTTACGCTTTAATCGCGGCTGCGGTGGCGCTTCTCGCGAGCGGCGTGGGACCGATTGTAACCAACATTCTTAAGGGAGAATAATATACCAATGGGATTTTTACGAAAGCGATATGTTGTCGTCGCTTTTATTTCTCTAATCGCAACCAGCGCTTTTTTACACCTCTGGAGAATTTCCACTCCGCCGCGGCCGGTTTTTGACGAAGCATATTTTTCCACCTTTCCCGCTCAAAATGTCTTGCGCGAAACGTATTTTGACTTGCACCCCCCACTGGGAAAGTTAATCTTTTCCCTGCCGCTCTATTTCTACGATTCCGATTCATTGAAAGAAGCCGACTATATAAAATTGTCCCGCAATCCGACAAACGGAGGACTGGATACGGATTATAAACCCAAGGATTTTAAAAACTTCCCCTACGTTGATTTGAGGTTAATCAGCGTTCTTTTTGGCCTGGTTTTCCTATCGGCTTTTTTTCTTTTCGTCCGCGAGGTCGCCGGGAATTATGCCGCGCTTCTGGCGCTGTTTTTCGCCATTTTTGAAAACGCGCTTTTGCTTCACACTCGCCTTATCTTAATGGACGGGATATATATGGCCTTCGGTCTACTCGGACTTTATTTCTTCTTCCGAAAAAAGACCGCGCCAGTTACGGCGGGGCTGTTCTGGGGATTGGCGTTGAGCGTAAAACTGACGGCCCTCGCCTTCATTGGGCCGGTGCTAATCATGTGGATGATAGTGAATAATCAAAGAGGAGACGCGGAGATAAAAAAGAGGGTTCTTAAGTTCATTCTGACGGGGATCTTAATCCTCACTGGGGTTTGGTTTTTTGTGAGTATTTTATTATTTCCGGCGGGAGAGAGAATCACGCTTTTTAACAACCTCTTTAATCTGGGATTAACTCCATCTTTCTGGACACCAATCCTGGTTTTTTTAAGAGAGGTATTTTATTCACTGAATGGTTACACAAACGGCGGCGGACACCCGATGATGAGCCCGTGGTATTTCTGGCCAGTCATGCTCGGAGCAATGCGTTACGGCGACTCGGGTTTGAATATCGCCCTGATAGGCAATTATTTCATTTGGTATCTCTCCGCTCTCGGAGTCATCGCGGCCATTATAAAATTCGTCAGAGACGGGATAAAAAGAATTGGGATAAGCCAGGAATTCAAACCCGCGCTGATTCTGCTCGGCGGCTATATTTTCGCTCTGGTTCCGTTTTTCACGATAATCCGGCGGGCAACTTTCCTTTATCACTACTTCCCGGCGCTCGTTTTCGCTCTCGCCCTCGCGTCATTTTTAATAATCAAATTTATTGAAAACAAACCGAAAAATATAAAAATCGCTATTTTATCATCAGTCGTAATTCTAACTATTATCGGTTTTATAATTTCCGCGCCTTATACTTACGGGCTATAAAAATAAGGCCTCAACTCCATAATTCGGAGAAGAGGCCTTTTGATTAACTCAACTAATTCAACCAAACCGTTACGGGGTACTGACTCCTGAACCGAAATATCGCCACTTTCCTCTTAACATCAATCGTCTTCATCCCCGGATACACCGTAACGTGGCCGCCATCCTTAAACCACACGTCGGTGGAATCCAAAGTTTCCAAATGCCAGTTTACCCCCCAAGGGATTACAACCTTGGGAGAATACTTGAGAGAGTCGGAAAAAATATCTTTCCTTTTTTCTCCGGGGGTGAAAAGAATTTTTTCGCCATTGAATTCAAAACTCAATGACGATGTATTCTCGCTTGGAGAGAATGGGGGGACCGCGGACTTATACTCCGCGATTTCCTCCGGCGTTTCAACAAGGCCACCCTTGGGCAAGGGTGGTTTTCTTTCTTTGGGAGGAGAAAAAAACACTCCAATCATAAGGAAAATGATCCCTAGAAAAAAAGAAAACCATGCCCATCCCGGAAAACCTTGCGCTACGACCGGGATATTAGCATTAGCAGATGAAATATTTTTTTGAGCACTCATGGCTTTCCTCCTTTCCCGAACGCACCGGCGATAGCGGGAATAATCTTTTCCACCATCTCCCGCGTTTCGGGAGAGATGTTAAATTTACTCTCCGATATCTCTTTCTTTACCTTCCCGCGTTCGGTTTGGATTATCTCGAGTGATTGCTCATTCGAGAATCCTTCCGCCTTGAGTTCTCCGAGGCGGAGGCGAACATGCTCAAGCTCCAGCTTTTCCGCCTCGCGTTCTTGCACCTCTTTCGCCTCCATCTCCGCTGCACGGGCCACTTCTCCCAGGAGCTTGATGTCGGCAATGTTAAGACGTTCAATAGTGATACCAAGATCACCAAGTTTAATATTTCCACTCCCCGCGCGGAGTGCTTTTATCTCTTCCATTCTTTTTTTGACATCTTCCTCCAGCTCCCGTTTCTCGGTATCCCCGAGTGGTTCGTACACATTTTTCACCAACGTCCAATCATCTTCCATCCACTTTCTCTCATTCTTTGGCGTATTCTCACTAGGTTCGGGACGCGGCTTCGTAAAATAGCGCATCCAAATCACTGTGGGAACATCCTGCGCGTAATCAGGAATGATGGTGATGTAATTCGCGCCGATGGTCTTTGTGAGAACGCTCGCCGCCTCAAGGCGAGACTTTTGAAGCTCCTTCCAATTCTGCGGACCCTCTTCGTCCGCCATCGTCCACTCGCGGACTCTCTCCTCAATCTTACCCTGAAGCTGTTTAGTCACCCCCTCCTCCCCACTATTATTGAGGTATGGAACGAGGAGTTCGGTGAGAGGACGAAACGTGATTGCAATAGGCACGCTTGACTCGGCCCTATCGGGAGTTCGAACGGAGACCGAGAACTCCTTCGATATTCGCGAAACGTTGACCAAAACATAACCGAATATGAACGGGTGAAGAAAGAAGAATCTCCACCCTTCATCTTTCACTCTCGCTGTCCTTTTTCCTAACACCGTCACCACCGCTTTATGCGGAGGATTGTTGGGGATGCGCCGCAGGCCCTGCAAGAGAACTCCCCCTGCAATAAAAATAATTCCTAAGAAAAAAAATAACATGGGTAATCTCCTTTCTATATTTAATTAAGTTAATTATTTAAAAATTCTGTCTAAACTCTAGCACTAAAACGGCAATTTGTCAAACCATAAAAAGAGCGTATAATATAGGTTCGGGCGAGTAGCCGAACTGGCACAGGCGCACGGCTTAGGACCGTGTTCCGCGAGGAATGTGGGTTCGAATCCCACCTCGCCCACCACAATCATAGCTCCTGAACACAGAATAATATTCCGTCAATCTTGTTATATGCGGAATTAAAATTGGATAAAGCGACTTCTGATTTTTCGGATTAAAATGTGCTAGTGTTTTATTTACTATCCCAATCAACCGATCGTCTTTATGGGATAGTAATCATGGATTGATCATAAAGGATCAATTAATTTGTTTTAAACTTCCCGTCTTGCTGATTTCAAAAATTTCAACAAAATCTATAATTTTCAGTCTATGGATATCTTTCAAAAATTCTTCGGGAATTTTAACCCTACCAATCCAAACGCTTTTTTGAATCATCTTTAGCCCGATATTTTTCAAAACTTCCCTAATCCAACCTCTCTTGTTTCTTTGCCTCTCGGGTATATCAAAAACTACTATCGCGAGATTCCCTTTTTCTCCGTTATAACCCGCTGGCGAAGGCAATCTATCACCAATTTTTATTTTCAACTTATCTAGTTTACGCTTTCCGTTGGCGGTCAAAAAAAACAATTTGGATTTATTTTTTACTTCTACTTTTATCAATCCATCCTCCCTCAACTTATAAAGAAGGTTATAATATTTTTGTTTTAATTTTCTTTCTTCTTCGTACTTAATCCTTTCCCTTTCAATTTTTGAGAGCTCGTGATTTATTTTCCCATACGAAGCGCCATACCCAGCGTTTAAAAACGCATTAAAAAGATCAACGCCGCTTACTGCTATGTCTCCTATGGTTTCCAGAATCCTAAATAAGATATCTCCCTTTGCCATGTTTTCATTATATACTATTGCTATCCTATTAAGACGATCGGAAATATAGGATAGTGGTCATTAACACATTTACGCGTCTGTGCATCTATTTATTTACGGCGGCGGGGTGGAGCGTCAATTTCGCTCAAAAAAGGTTCGCGCATTTTCAAACAAAGGGCGCCAAATAAAAACCCCGGCTATGCAGTCGGGGCTCTTGATTCAGCAAAAAGCGGCTCCAATAATATTGACTCCCGGTATCGCCACCCAAAATCGCCGGAAAATATCGGGCATCCTTCTTCAAATTCTCTCCAATTTTCATGACTTGATTCCCGAATCACTGGAATCCAAGAATCGCGCGGAATGTTGGTGTCACTGAAGAAATCCGCGTTAAGTATCTTAAGCACAGCGATAGGAGAAACCGCCCGAAGAAACGTATATGCAAAACCGTCGGGGCGAAGTTCAAAAAAAAGACGGTGGTACGCTTCGGGATGTTTCTTCACAATCGCCCAGAATAACTCCTTGACGCACGGGTCCAACCAACCCTTAGTTGCAGGCATAAGAATTCCCTCCTTTCTACTTTCTAAATAGTATTTTGTTTTTTAAGTTAATTCTGACCTTACGGTACCCCCGCGCGAAAGGCGAGTCAATGCTTACTTCCGACGGCGGGCGTGGAAGGCCCGATGAACCTCCTTCAATTCCTTATTGGTCAGGTGGGTATAAATCTGGGTGCTGGAGATATTCGCGTGGCCTAAAAGGGACTGAACCGAGCGCAGGTCGGCGCCGTTAATAAGCAGGTCGGTGGCGAAGGAATGGCGCAACTGGTGAGGATGAACTTTTTTCGGGATGCCGGCCTTTCGAGCATAGAGGGAAACGAGTCGTTCTACCGCCCGCGGCGTAATTTGGCCGATCACTTTATTTTTTTTCGTCAAACTTATGAATAAAAACTCCTCCGGGTCGTTTCTTTTCGCGATGTAATTCTTAATCGCTTTTTTCGCGTCGTCGGAGACAAACACCACCCGCAACTTATCGCCCTTCCCGCGCACGGAAATCTCGCCGCGCTCTAAATCTATGTAACGGGGGAGAGCGCAAAGTTCGGAAAGCCGCAAGCCGGTTGAAAAAAATACCTCCAGAATCGCCCGGTCGCGGAGCGAGCGCAAGTCGCCGCCCTTCGGCGCCTTTATCAGCCGCTCCAGTTCGCCGTAGTCCAGCACCTCTATGTCCCGCCGGGAAACTCTCGGAAGTTCAATCTTATCCGGCGCCAAGACATTGAACCCGCGCTTCAATAAATATTTTAAGAGATTGCGGATGGCGATGACATAATAACTCTGGGTGTTCTTTTTTAAATTCCCCCGAGACAGGCCAATCCGAAAATCCCGAATCGCCTCCTCGGTAATATCTTTAAGCGACCGGATTTTCTGTTTTTGGATGAAAATTCTAAGATAGCGCTCGTAATTCTCGCGCGTTTTCCGCGAGCGGTTTTTTTCCACCTCCAAATAATCCAGATATTCTTTTAAATATTTCTCCGCTTCCGTCATCGCTTTCATCTTATCACTCCTGTCGGAAAAGATTAATCAGAAATGAGCGTTCCGTTGTGTTATTTTGAGGAAGCTCTCGGAGGCGAAAAAGCTCGGTGTCCGCAAGGACTTTTTCGTCGAGAGCGCAGCGGTCAGATGCCGCTGGAGCATCTGAACCGCGGTTCCGAAAGATAACACGACGGAACGCGAACCCATTTACAAATCGGGAATCTTAATATAAAATAAAAAACAATGTTAACAAAGCGGCAAAAACAAAACGTCATCAAAGAGCACGGCAAACACGAAAGCGATACCGGTTCAGACGAGGTCCAAATCGGCCTTCTCTCCAAGAAAATCAAACTCTTAGCCGACCATCTCAAGAAGAATTCCAAAGACATCCATTCCCGCCGGGGGCTTTTGATTATGGTGGGAAAGCGGCGCCGGTTTCTTATGACTCTGAAACGGG
>CAYISE010000015.1:0-16093 GCA_964366055.1 uncultured Candidatus Saccharibacteria bacterium | reverse complement strand
TCTGAAACGGGGCGATGAAAAACGCCACGCGCAAATCGTCAAAAAATTAGATATAGAATCCTGATGTCCAATATCTATCCAAACCAGCGAGTGGGCGTTTTCATTGACGTCCAAAATATTTATCACTCGGCTAAAAATCTTTACCGCGCCCGCGTCAATTTCAAGGAATTGATGAAGGCAATCGTGGGCCGACGGCAACTGATTCGCTCGGTGGCCTACGTTATCAAGACGGAAAATACGCAGGGCGAGGATTCATTCTTTGAGGCGCTCCGGCAAACCGGCTTGGATTTGAGGGTGAAAGACCTTCAAGTTTATCCCGATGGCACGAAGAAGGGCGACTGGGATGTCGGCATGGCGGTGGACGCGATGCGGATGGCCTCTTCGCTTGACGTAATCGTGCTGGTGACGGGCGACGGGGACTTCGTGCCGCTGGTGGAACACTTAAAACTGGGCATGGGAAAGGAAGTGGAGGTGGTGGCCTTTAGCCGCACCGCCTCGGCCCGGCTCAAGGAAGTGACCGACAATTTCGTAGAGATAGAAAATATTCCGCGCGCGCTTTTAAGAATCAGAAAATAATGGATTTAGCGAAAAAGATTTATAAGACCGAGATGCGAGGAGAAGAGGTGATTCTGGAGGTCTCAAAATTGGCCGGCCAGGCCAATGCCGCCGTCTTGGGCCGCCACGGCGATACGGTCGTGCTCGCCACCGTCGTGATGAGCCAAACGGATAAAAGCGGGGACTTTTTCCCGTTAACCGTTGATTACGAAGAGCGTTTTTACGCCGCGGGGAAAATCCTCGGCAGCCGCTTCGTGCGCCGCGAAGGCCGGCCTTCGGACGAAGCGATTCTCTCCGCGAGAATTATTGACCGCACCATTCGGCCGCTTTTTGACCTGCGCTTGCGTCGTGAAGTTCAGGTAGTCGTAACCATCCTGGCCTACGAAGAGAAAAACGACCCCGATTTCATCGCGCTCCTTTCCGCCTCGGCCGCGCTCGCCATCTCGGATGTTCCGTGGAACGGACCGGTGGCTGGTTTGAAAATAATTTCATCCGAGGAAGACGACCGCCTCGGCTATCGGGCGCATTTTGCCGGCACGGAGAAAAAAATCAACATGATTGAATTTGAGGGCCGAGAGATTTCCGAGAGCGCGATGGAAAAAATTTTCACGGAATGTTCTGAAGAAATCAAAAAACTGATTGCCTTCCAGAAAAAAATCGTTCAGGAAATCGGCCAACCCAAAGCGCCGGTCGCGCTCGCGGAGGCCGACCCGAAAATCAAAGCCATTATTAAGGATTTTCTGAAGGAAGAATTGGAAGAAGCCCTGAAAGCCAAAAATACGGAGGAGTTGCGGAAAAAAATCCGGGAACACTTGGAAAAATCCGGCGAGAGCGAGGATGCCCTGAATATCGCCGAGGTTTTTTTTGAGGAAGAGGTGGACCGTTTCGTCCACGCGGAGGCGATTGAAAATGGCCGACGGGCCGACGGCCGAAAGTTGGACGAGATTCGCGACCTTTACGCGGAAACGGGATTGTTTAAAAGAACTCACGGCTCGGCGCTCTTCTGCCGCGGTGAAACTCAAGTATTGGCCGTCACGACTTTAGCCACGCCGGAAGGAAAACAACTCGTGGAAACAATGGAGGGGAGCGGCAAGAAACGTTTTATGCTCAACTATAATTTTCCGGGTTTCGCGACCGGAGAAACCAGTCGCTCCAGAGGTCCCGGCCGGCGGGAGATCGGCCACGGGGCGCTCGCCGCGAAAGCCATCGCCGTCCTGTTGCCATCCGAGGACGAATTTCCTTACACAATCCGCGTGGTCGCCGAGACGCTTTCCTCAAACGGCTCTTCTTCAATGGCCTCCGCCTGCGCCGCCTCGCTTTCCTTGATGGATGCGGGTGTGCCGCTCAAAAAACAAGTGGCCGGCATTTCCATCGGTCTGATGAGCGACGAGAGCGGGCGTTACAAACTTTTGACCGATATTCAGGGCCCGGAAGACCATTACGGCGATATGGATTTCAAGGTGGCCGGCACGCGCGACGGGATCAATGCCGTTCAAATGGATGTGAAAGTGGACGGAATCACTTTGGAAATTTTTAAAGAAGCGCTGGAAGCGGCCAAAAAAGCGCGCTTTCAAATTCTGGACTTTATGGATAGGATCTTGGGTAAACCCCGCGCCCAGCTTTCGCCCTTCGCTCCGGCGATTACCATTGTCCAGATTCCGGTGGACCGCATCGGGGAAGTCATCGGTCCCGGCGGCAAAATAATTAACGGCATCCTTGCCCAGACCGACAATAAAGTTACGATTGATATTGAAGAGGACGGGAAGATATTCATCGCGGGTACCGACCCGGCTCTTGTCGCCAAAGCGGTCGCGATTATTAAGGGAATTGTGAAAGAACTTACGATCGGTGAAATGGTTGAAGGCACCATTGTAAAAATTCTGGACTTCGGGGCGATTGTGGATCTAGGCGGCGGCAAAGACGGAATGCTTCATGTCTCGGAACTGAAGGAGGGTTTCGTGAAAAAGGTGGAGGATGTGGTGAAGGTGGGCGATTTCGTGAGGGCGAAGATAATCCGGGTGGAGGAGGGGAAAATCGGACTTTCTTTGAAGCAGGTCGGAAAGTAATATGTCTCTGGAAAATTTAGAAAAAAGGTTGGCGGATTTCAAAACGAAATCTCCTAAAAAGGAAGGGAAAAAAATTGAGGACGAGATTGAAGACGACCACCGCTGGCTCAAGAAAGCGCTTTTAATCGGGAGCGGCGTTTCTTTTTTCATCGTCGGTCTCGGTTTGTTTTTTATTTTTTCCTACACTTCAAGTTCCCGGGACGTCGTCTTGGAAATTTACCCCCACACCAAAGATTTTGGTGCGGGGGTTTACTCGGCCGGCGGCGTTTCGCGGGGCGCGCCGTTTAGCATTGACGTGAACGTGACGAACAATTCCGGCGCGCTGATAAAAAACGCCGTGCTTACCCTGAATTTGCCCTCGGGCATAATCGCGCCCGATTCTTCCCGCGGCCGCAATTTGATAACGGAGAATGTCGGGAATATCGCCTCGGGGAATCTCATAAAAAAAAGTTACTCTCTTTTTCCGGTGGCTGGCGTTGGCGCGAAGAAAACCGTGACGGCGGTTTTATCCTACGCCATTAACACGGGCGCCCGGTTTGAGGTCCGCGGAACGCGGGAGGTGGAGATAAAAAATTCGGCGATTGAAGTGCGAGTTAAAAAACCCGAACAGATTTTAAGCGGTTCCAATTTTTCCATAGACATTAATTATAAAAACAAAAGCGATTTTAATTTTCCCGACTTGACTTTAGAGGCGGACTACCCGAACTCTTTCCGGTTTGATTCGGCCAGCATCCCGCCGGTTTCCTTGAATAATTATTGGCAATTAGGCGGTTTGAGGGCGAATGCCAGCGGCACGGTTTCCATACTCGGCCATCTGGATTTGGGCGCCGGCGCGAATGCGGTGATGCCGATTAAAATTTCGGCGAACTTCGGCGGGCAGGATTATCCGATTGCGGAAGAATCGGTCGCTCTTTCGCCCTCCGCCTCGCCCCTTTCGCTTCAGATATTGGTGAACAATCAGAGCGATTACGTGGCCAAAATCGGAGACGTTCTGAATTATTCCATCCGGTATCAAAATAACAGCGGTATCGCCTTGGCCGACGCGAAAATCAAAGCAACTTTGGTCGGCGGAATGCTGAATCTGACTGCTCTGAAAACAAGCGGCGCTTTTGATTCCAACACCCAGACCTTGAGTTGGGATTCGGGGAACTTACCGGCTTTGAAAATACTTGACCCCGGCGCGAGCGGCCAGGTTGATTTCAAAGTGAGCGTTAAAAATGTTTTTAATCTGGAACGATTGAACGACCGGAACTTTTCCATTCGTTTGAGCGTGACGATGGATTCGCCCTCGGTGCCCTTTTATCTTTCGGCCAGCCGCACCTCGGTCCGAAACGTTTCGGACACGAAAATTTCCGGATTGGTTTTGGTGAACGCCCAGGGCGCTTATAATGACGGCGAGAGCGGTGTCGCCAATCAAGGCGTTCTGCCGCCCAGAGTCGGTCAGGCGACTCAATACACAATTCATTGGCTCGTTAAAAATTTCGCGACCGACTTGAATAATGCGGAGATTAAAGCGAACCTCGCGCCGGGCGTGAAATGGATAGGCGGAGTGAACGCGAGCGTCGGTAACGTTCCAATTTATAATCCCGGCGACAATCAAGTGATTTGGAATATTGACCGGGTGGCGGCGACGAAGGGGATTTTAAGCCCTCCGGCCGAGGCGATTTTCCAGATAGAAGCGACGCCGGATGAGACGATGGTCGGCGCACCCGAGCCGCTCATCGGGGCTACGCATCTTAAGGCGACGGATAATTTCACCGGGCTCATTTTGGAAAGCTTGGTCGGTCCCGTCACGACCGCGATGCTGGACGACGCGGTGAGTCCGGCGGAATCAATAGTTATTAAGTGATGACAAAAAATCTCTCCGATGAAACCGTCTCGCCCGCCCGAACGTACCCGTTTGGTATGGGCGGGCAGGCCGAGCGATGATATTCCTCGCCCTGGCCGGCCAATGGCGATAAATCACTCTTGAGGGAAAAGGGGAACGCATTTACAATTAATTCATATATGAAGGAGAAGAGGGAAGAGAATTTGTTTGAGAAAATAGCGTCTCTCGCAAAAAGGCGCGGCTTTATTTATCCGGGCTCGGAGATTTACGGCGGCCTCGCCGGCACGTGGGACTACGGCCCCTTGGGCGTAGAACTGAAGCGCAATATTAAAAACGAATTCTGGAAAAATATGGTCCGGGAACGCGAGCATATCGTGGGTCTGGACGCGGCGATAATTATGAATCCAAAGGTGTGGGCGGCCTCGGGGCATTTGGAATCATTCTCTGACCCCTTGGTGGAGTGCAAAAAATGCCACAAACGATTTCGTCCGGATGAAATCCAAAATTCCCAATGTCCGGACTGCGGAGGGGGTCTGACGGAACCCAAGCAATTTAATCTGATGATGGAGACATATCTCGGCGTGATTGAGGGAGAAAAACTGAAGACATATCTCCGCGGTGAAATTACCCAGGGCGTGCACGTGAATTTCAAAAATGTCTTGGACTCCGCCCGCGTGCGGCTGCCCTTCGGCATCGCCCAAATCGGCAAGGCCTTCCGGAACGAGATTACGCCCGGCGGCTTCACCTTCCGCTCCCGCGAGTTTGAGCAGATGGAACTCCAATATTATGTGAAGCCCGACAAGAAAGAATCAATGAAGTGGCTGGAGTATTGGAAAGAGGAGCGGTTGAAATGGTATGAGGATTTGGGAATGGACAAAAAGAAGTTTCGCTTTAAGGAGCACGGCAAGGATGAACTGGCTCATTACGCGCGGGCGGCCTTTGATATTGAGTATCACATTGGCGATGAGTGGAAAGAAATGGAGGGCATTCACCATCGCGGCGACTGGGATTTACGCCGGCACCAGGAGTTCTCCAAACAGGATTTGACTTACTTTGACGAAGAAACCAAAGAGCGATTCCTGCCGTTCATTATTGAGACCTCGGGCGGCGTGGACCGGGCGGCGTTGTTTTTCCTGATGGACGCCTATCGGGAGGAAGAAGTAAAAGAAGGCGAAACGCGAATCGTATTGAAACTTCATCCGAGAATCGCTCCCTACAAGGCGGCGGTCTTTCCGCTTTTGGCGAACAAGCCCCGGTTGGCGGAAGTCGCGGAGAAGATTTATAAGGATTTGAAAAAAGAGTGGTTCGTCGCGTGGGATGCTCGGGGAAATATCGGCAAACGCTACTATTCGCAGGATGAGATTGGGACGCCCTTTTGTATTACGGTGGATTTTGAAAGTTTGGAGAAGGACGATGTGACCGTGCGGGACAGGGATACGATGGAACAGGAACGGGTGAAAATAAATAACCTCGGCGATTACTTAAAAAATAAACTCCAGTAGGGGAAAAATTCAGGGTCTTCATAAGGAAGTTGAAATTCAGCAGAGAACTGGGTATCATTGCTTTATGCAAACTCTCAAACGATTGAAGTTGAAAAACGGCCTGCGAATTATCCTGGTGCCCCAGCCGGGGGGTCTCGCGACGACCGCGATGGTTTCGGTGCAAGTCGGTTCCAAATACGAAACGAAAAATATCAACGGTATCTCCCATTTCTTGGAGCATATGTGCTTCAAAGGAACGACCAAGCGCCCGCGCCCGATAGACATCAGCGCGGAGCTGGACGGACTGGGCGCGCAGTATAACGCCTTCACCGCGCAGGAAGCCACGAGTTACTATGCCAAGGTCAAGAATGAAAATTTTGACCAGATTCTGGACATAGTCGCCGATATGTATCTAAATCCGACTTTTGATTCGCGTGAAATTGAAAAAGAAAAAGGCGTAATTGTCCAGGAACTCAATATGTACGAGGATACGCCGGCCCGGCGGGTGGGCGAATTTTTTATGCGGCTCGTTTACGGCGACCAGCCGGCGGGGTGGGATATCGGCGGGCGGAAAGAAGTTATCCGGAAAATCACCCGGAGCGATTTCGTGAAATACCGAAGCCGGCATTACGTGCCGCAGGCGACGATTGTGACGATTTCGGGCGGATTCAAGGAAAAAAATCTGGTGAAAAAGATAGGAAAGTATTTTTCGGTTCTGAAGCCCGGCTCCAAAAGCAAAAAGTTGAAGGTGAAAGAAATCCAGTTAAAACCGCGGGAGAGGGTCCATTTCAAAGAATCCGACCAGACCCATTTGGTCTTGGGCTTCCGCGCTTTCGGTATTCACGACGAGCGGCGGCTCGCGCTTCAGGTGGCGGCCGAGATTTTGGGCGGCGGGATGAGCTCGCGCTTATTCCAGAAAATCCGGGATGAACTGGGTGCGGCCTACTATGTCCGAGCCGAGGCCGATTTGTATTCCGACCACGGCCTATTCACGATGGCGGCGGGCGTGGACCACGCGAAAATTGAGGCGGTGATTAAAGCCGGCCTCAAAGAATTCGGGCGTTTGCGCGAAGAACTCGTGAGCGAGGAGGATTTAAAAAAAGCCAAAGAACATTTCATCGGCAATTTATATCTTTCTTTGGAGACCTCCGATGAGTTGGCTTATTTCTACGGCGGCCAGGAGGTAATGGGGCTGAAGCTCGCCTCGCCGCAGGAGATAGCGAGGAAGGTGAGTAAAATCACGGCATCCGATGTGAGAAATGTGATGCGGGCGATAGTTAAAAATAACCGTTTGAGTATGGCTCTCATCGGCCCCTTTAAGAAGAAAAGTTTCCTTGATATAGTGAAGGTGTAAGGGTTTGATTCAAAATGAATCCTTCGGTTCAAAAAATAGAAATAAGCTGGGTGACCCTCTGGAGAATTTTTATTTTTGGCGCGGCCGCCGGCGCGGTTTATTTCGCTTGGAATTCTTTTTCCGTGCTGCTGGTGGGCGTGGTGGTCTCCTTGGGGATTGAACCGCTCGTAAGTTTTTTGGCGGAAAGATTAAAATTAGGCCGGGTTTTTGCCGCGATTCTCGTGGTGCTGATTCTGATTCTTGTTTTCGCCGGCGCGATTTATTTGGTGATGCCGGTAATTTTTGGAGAACTGGCCGGATTCTTAACTCATTTTACCCAATCCGTCTCCGCCATTTTTGGAGTCGGTTTTCCGGAGGTGAATTTAAAAGATCTCGGTTTGGGTCAGTTCTTGAATTTTGTCGCCGCCGCGGGCGCCTCGGTGCCGGTCGCCATCACCCGGATTTTTGGGAACATCATTCTAATTTTCTCGGCGGTCATCATCACGCTTTATTTAAGCATTGAAAAAGAGGGAGCGGAGAAGATGCTTCGCATTATTTTGCCGGACTCCTATGAGCGTCCGGTTTTGGCGATCTTTTCCGCTTTTGAAATTAAGATGCGGCGCTGGCTGGGTACCCAGCTGGTTCTCAGTTTGTTCATCGGTTTGACGGTGGGCATCGGAATGTGGCTCATCGGCGTGCGTTATCCCTTGATTTTGGGAATCATGGCCGGGGTTTTTGAAGTCGTTCCGATTATCGGACCGGTGATGACCGGATTGGTGGCATTTTTAATCGCGATGGCCGATTCCACCGTTCTTGGGATTTACGCGGTGTTGTTCTTTTTCGTGGTTCAGCAATTTGAGAACTACGTTCTGATTCCGGTTGTGATGGGAAAGAGCATGAGAATTCATCCGGTCGTGGCCTTGGTATCGCTTTTGGTCGGCGGACAGCTGGCGGGTTTCGTGGGAATTCTTCTGGGCGTGCCGATCGCGGTTTTGGTTCAAGAGACCTTCAATTATCTGGCGGCCAGGAAAGAAAAAAGGCCGGCCCTTGATTTTTAATGAAGGAGAATTTTTATATTACCACCACTCTTCCGTACGTGAACGCGGCGCCGCATATCGGTTTTGCTCTGGAAATCGTGCAGGCGGACATCATCGCCCGTTATCATAGGATTCTGGGAGAAGAGGTTATTTTCAACACCGGCACGGATGAGCACGGCTTGAAAATTTATCGGAGCGCGCGAGAAGAAGGAAAAGACATCCAAAAATATGTGGATGAAAATGCCGCCAAGTTCAGCAAATTAAAGGAAGTCCTGAACATAGATTTTACGAATTTCATTCGGACGACCGACCCGCACCACATCGCGGCGGCGCGGGAGTTCTGGCGGCGATGCGAAAAGAACGGGGACGTTTATAAGAAAAATTATCAGGTTAAGTATTGCGTCGGGTGCGAATTGGAAAAAACCGATTCGGAGCTGGCGGATGGCGTTTGTCTGATTCACCCCAATCTAAAATTGGAGTTTATCAGCGAGGAAAATTATTTTTTCCGTTTCTCAAAATATCAGAAACCCCTTTTGGATTTATACGAAAAATATCCGGATTTCGTGGTACCGGCTCATCGGCTCACGGAGATAAAAAATTTCGTGGCGAATGGTCTTCAGGATTTCAGCGTCTCGCGGCTCAAAAGCAAGATGCCCTGGGGCGTGTCGGTGCCGGATGATGAAACCCAAGTGATGTACGTGTGGTTTGACGCGCTGGTGAATTACGTTTCCACGTTGGGATGGCCGGAAAATGAGAAAAATTTTGAAGAATTCTGGGGCACAAAAGAAAATCCTCTCGCCTTGCAAGTTGCGGGGAAGGATAATCTGCGCCAACAATCGGCGATGTGGCAAGCGATGCTCCTTTCGGCCGGTCTCCCGACCTCGCGGCAGATTATTATCCACGGTTTTATTACGGGCGGCAACGGCCAGAAAATGTCCAAAAGTTTAGGGAATGTGGAGAGCCCTTTTGAAATTGTAGAAAAGTATGGGACGGACGCGCTCCGGTTCTGGCTGGCTCACGATGTAAATCCTTTTGAGGACGGCGATTTTACTCGGGAAAAGTTCAGGGAAAGCTATAACGCGAATTTGGCGAACGGTTTGGGGAATTTCGCGGCGCGGGTGCTCGCTCTGGGAAGTTCTCTGGGGCAATTTGAGGCACCGCCGGTTTCAAGCGAAACGGCTCAAAAAATTGACGCCGTGAAAGAAATCGTGAGAGAGAAATTAAACGAATTCAAGTTTCACGAAGCGCTTGCGGCAATCTGGAATCTGATGGCATTTGGCGATGGTTCTATTAATAGAACCGAGCCGTGGAAGCTCACCGGCGAAGATAAAAAAGGTACCGTTTTTGATTTGATTGCGATTCTGGATAACGTCGCGGCTCTTTTGATGCCTTTTATTCCGGCTACGGCCTCAAAAATCACCGGAAGTATCATCTGGTCCGGCTCAAAATTGGAAATAAAAAAAGGCGAGATATTGTTTCCGCGGATTTCCTAGTTTTATGCGATTAAGATTTTTTGACGCCCACACGCACGTGAATCTTGCGGCGTTCAAAAACGATTACAAAGATGTAACAAATCGCGCCCTTGATGCCGGAGTGGGGATGATAAATATTGGAACGCAAAAAGACACTTCCTCGCGGGCGGTGGAGATCGCCCGTGAGTTTCCGAGCGGCGTTTATGCCGCGGTGGGCTTGCATCCGGTCCATACCGGCAAGTCCTTTTATGACGCCGATGAATTGGGCGGAGGTGAAGCCGCGAAATCATTTACGAGCCGGGGCGAAGTCTTTGATTATGAATATTACAAGAAACTGGCGGTTGATTCGAAGGTGGTCGCGATCGGCGAGTGCGGCTTGGACTACTTCCGGATAGAAATAAATAGGACGGATATAGATGATATAAAAAATAAACAAAAAGCGGCGTTTGTGGAGCAAATCAAGCTTGCTCATGAAGTTAAGAAACCACTCATGATCCATTGCCGCAACGCTTTTCCCGATTTGATAAATCTACTAACTACAAACTACCCACTACTCACTGAACCGCCCGGTGTCATCCACTTTTTTACCGGCACGAAAGATGACGTGGAAAAACTTCTGGATTTGGAATTTTACTTTACTTTCGGCGGTGTCGTCACTTTCCCGCCAAAGGCGGGCAGGCGTTCGGATTATGATGAGATCGTAAAACTTATCCCAATGGATAGGATTTTGAGCGAAACCGACGCGCCTTATGTCGCACCCGCGCTCTATCGCGGCAAGCGCAACGAACCGGCGTATGTGATTGAGGTGGTAAAAAAACTGGCGGAACTGAAAAATTTGTCCCTTGAGGATATGCAAAAACAGATTTTGGAAAATACTGAAGCGGCTTTTGAAATAGATGCCTTTTAATAAACACTTGTGCTGGTCGCTGATGTGGGTGGTATAATTAATTATACCACCCAGATAGAACTATTTCCCGTCTAAGGAAGTCCGACTTCCTAAATTTTTCCGGTACAAAATTTTGACTGGGGCTTTTTATTTCCAAAATGGTTTTTTTAAATTACAATAATCTTACGCGGATGAAAAAATACGATTTTAATCAAATAGAACGCAAATGGCAGAAAGAATGGGAAAAATCGGGCATCTACGAAGCGAAAGGCAAAAGCCCGAAAAAGAAATGGTATTCCCTGATTGAATTTCCCTATCCCTCGGGCGCGGGACTTCACACGGGCCACATCCGCTCCAATACCGCGATGGATATTGTTTCCCGGAAGCGGCGGATGGAGGGATATAATGTTCTCTATCCCATCGGCTGGGACGCCTTCGGTTTGCCCACCGAAAACTACGCGATAAAAACCGGAGTATCGCCCCAAGCCGCGACGAAGAAAAACACCGATACCTTCCGTAGACAATTGAAGGCGCTCGGCTTTTCTTTTGATTGGAGCCGCGAGATTAATACCACCGCTCCGGATTATTACAAGTGGACGCAGTGGATGTTTTTGAAGTTTTTTGAAAAAGGATTGGCCTACAAGGCGGCGGTGCCGATTAACTGGTGCCCCAAGGATAAAATCGGATTGGCGAATGAAGAAGCGGCGGGCGGCGTCTGTGACCGATGCGGCGGTCCGGTGGAGAAACGCGTTAAAGAACAATGGATGCTCAAAATCACGGCTTATGCCGAAAAACTGCTTCAAGGATTGAAGGAAGTTGATTTTCTGGAGAGTATAAAAACCCAGCAAGTTAACTGGATCGGGCGCTCGGAAGGAGCAGAATTAAAATTTCCAATTTCCAATTCTCAATTTTCAATTACGGTGTTCACGACGCGGCCGGACACGCTTTTCGGCGCGACGTATATGGTATTGGCGCCGGAGCATAGCGCAATTTCAAATTTCAAATTTCAAATTTCAAATCACGACGAAGTAGAAAAATATATTGAAGCGGCGAACCGGCGGTCGGAGATAGAACGCACGGCGGAGGGTAGGGGGAAAACCGGCGTGGAGTTGAAAGGAGTAAAGGCGATTAATCCCGCGAATCAGGAGGAGATTCCGATCTGGGTCGCGGATTATGTCCTGGGTGGCTACGGCACCGGCGCGATTATGGCTGTGCCGGCCCACGACGAACGGGATTTTGAGTTCGCGAAGGAATTTAATTTATCTGTTGTTGAAGTGATAGGAAAAAGTGGCGTTTTGATAAATTCCGGAAAGTTTGACGGGATGGATTCCGAAAAAGCCAAATGGGAAATTACGAAGTTCGCGGGCGGAGAGAAGAAAATCCAATACAAGCTCCGCGACTGGGTTTTCTCGCGCCAGAGATATTGGGGCGAGCCGATTCCGCTCATCCACTGCCCGGAGTGCGGCTACCTGCCCGTGCCGGAAAAGAACTTGCCGGTGAAATTGCCGCTCATGAAGAATTACAAGCCGCGCGATGACGGCCAATCACCTCTCGCTTCTGTCACGAAATGGGTGAAGGTGAAATGCCCGAAGTGCGGGGGCCCGGCCGAGCGGGAGACCGACACGATGCCGAACTGGGCCGGCTCCAGCTGGTATTTTCTCCGCTACCTTGACCCAAAAAATAAAAAGAGTTTTGCCGACTTCAAAAAATTAAAACACTGGATGCCAGTGGACTGGTATAACGGCGGGATGGAGCACGTGACCCTTCATCTTTTATATTCCAGATTCTGGAACCGGTTTTTATATGATTGTGGTTTCGCGCCTCATGCCGAGCCCTACAAAAAGCGGACGGCCCACGGAATAATTCTCGCGGCGGGCGGCGTGAAAATGTCCAAATCAAAAGGGAACGTGGTGGATCCCGACCCGCTCGTAAAGAATTTCGGGGCGGACGCTCTACGACTCTACGAAATGTTTATGGGACCATTTGACCAGATGATTGCGTGGGACACGCGCGGCATTTTGGGTGCGAAGCGATTTTTGGATAGAGTATGGAAAATCGGCCAGACAAAAATCGGCGAAAAAGCGCGAAACAATAAAAAGTTAGAACAGTCGCTTCATAGGACTCTTGAAAAGGTTTCCGAGGATATTGAGAAAATGGCTTTCAACACCGCCGTGAGCGCGCTGATGATTTTCGCGAACGAATGCGCCGCGGCCGGAGAAGTTCCGCGGAGAATTTGGGAGAAGTTTTTAACGATGCTTTTTCCCTTCGCGCCTCACATCGCGGAAGAATTATGGCGCGAATCGGGAAATAAAAAGAGCGTCGGCTTGGAGAAATGGCCAGCGTTTGATCCAGAACTTATCGCAGAGGAAGATTTTGATTTGGTGGTTCAGGTCAACGGGAAATTCAGGGCGACCGTAAAGGCCCGGCGCGGCCTGTCGCAAAAAGAAGCGGAAGCGTTAGCGTTAAATAACGGCAATGTTAGAAATTTCCTGGCCGGCCAAAAACCCAGAAAAATTATCTTTATTCCCGGCCGCTTAATAAATTTCGTGATTTAGTTCACAATAATCCTATGGGAAAAATCTTTTGGCTCATTGTTCTCATCATCGTCGCGGTGGCGATTTATAACGTTTTCATCAGGTTCGGCAGTGAAGTCAAGTTTGGAAATCTTAATTCCCTTTTCAGGATTCCCTCCGGCTTGAATCGCGGCGTAAGTCCCGCCGTCACTGTTTCGCCCGGGGGAGAAAAGTCCGCGGTAAAAACCCCGGTGCCGCCCAAACCGACGATAACCCTGCCGGCGGGATTCACCATCAACCAATTGTCGCCGTATTACGGCCAGGTGGAGATTTATTCGGCTTCCCAGGGGGACTCTTACGCTCCAAGTCGGCTTTCAATCAAAACCAGTTCCGATTATTTCGCTGACTCGCCGGTGAATATCACCGGCTGGCGGGTGAAAGCGAACAAAGGCGTCATTTTTTTCATACCGGGAGCCGTGAATGATTTTAATCCGTCAAGTTTGAATCTGGCGGCCGATATAATTTTGCGCAAGGGCGACTACGTGAATCTTTACAGTAACTTCAGTCCCGTCGGAGTCGGCTTCCGGTTAAATCAGTGCGCGGGATACCTGAATAGTATTAATAAATTTAATCCCTTTCTACCGAACAGCTGTCCGGCGATGTACAATCGTTCGGAAATAACTTCTTTTTCCGGAGCGTGTCAGAATTTAATTACGTCCTTGTGGGGATGCGCCGTTCCTTCCGCGGACCAGATAAATTCCATCCCTCAATCCAACGATGACCAGTGCCGCGCCTTGTTGCTGAACCGTTTTAATTATCGGGGTTGTTATCAATATCATCGCGGTGACGCTAATTTCTTTTCCGGCGAGTGGTGGGTATGGGTTAATACCGCGATGAATTTTGATTGGAGCCACGACCGCCTTTTGCTTTTGGACAGAAATAACTTGCTTGTGGATGAGTATGTCTATTGATTATTTTCTCTCGGTAAGTTTTACTTTCACCTCGCGTTCTTGGCCGGCGCGCAGGATTTTCAACTTCACTTCTTCCCCGACTTCACAGTCGTCTAAAAAGTCCTGAAGAGCGGTGTCAGGCGATATTTTTTCTCCGTTCCATTCCAGGACGATATCCTGCTCAAAAATACCCGCCTTGTCGGCCGGACTTTGCGGGATGACGGCGGTCTCTCCGGAGTTCTGGCGAGTGACGTAGGCGCCGTACTCCGCGGGCAAGCCCATTTTTTCGCTCAAGTCGCGATTCAGAATCAGGTAACGCAGTCCGAGAAGCGGGCGGCGGATGCGGCCGTATTTTTTTAGATCGCTCAAGTCCTTTTCGGCGGCCTTGATGGGAATGGCGAAGCTGATGTTTTGGGCGCCGACGACAACCGCGGCATTGATTCCTATGGCGCGTCCGCGGATATCCACGAGCGGACCGCCGGAGTTGCCCGGATTAATGGCGGCATCTGTCTGAATCAATCCCCGCAGTTCCTGAACGGGGGCCTTATCGTCGGATTTGGCCTGAACGGAGCGGGAGAGACCAGAAATAATGCCCATGGAAACCGTATTTTTAAAGAGACCCAGGGCGTTTCCGATGGCCAGCACTGTTTGGCCCAATTCTACCCTATCGGAATCGCCCAGTTCAACTGTGGGCAGTTTCTTATCGGATTTTATTTTCAGAATCGCGACGTCATTGATGGGGTCACGGGCCAAGACCTCGGCTTCGTAATTTTTATCATCATTTAAAAAAACCGTATAGTTAACATTGGATTCCGCGATCACGTGCTTGTTAGTGAGAACGATGCCGTTCTCATCCACGATGAAACCCGAGCCGCCGCCCACCTGGACCATGCCGCGCGCGTCTATTTTGTCGGGAGGAATTTGAAAAACGTTCGGTTTGTTTTTGACCGAAGCCGGCGCTTCTTTTTTTAATTCGGCCAAACTTTTGGATAAAACAATTGAAACAACCGCCGGCATCACTCGGCGGATTGTCTTGATTGTTTTTTTATTTTCATTCCACATTGAATTGAATTATTGAACGAACACTTTGCCGGAGAGAGAAGTATTCAGGTGGTCGTGATAGCCCCAAACGCCGAGGATATCAAATTTAAAGGACCAGCTCCCGCCCGGTGGAATCGGTCCGCAAGCGTCAAAGGTACTTCCGACGCAGCCGCCGGTCGTCGGATAGCCCGCGTGAGTCGGATGAACGCCGGAAGCCGGCCAGAAATCCGAAACGCTTAAATTTTTAAAAGTAATCATAGCGCCCTTCGGGACGGTGAGGATTTTCGGATTGAATCCATTCGCGTTGTAAGAAATGATAAAACTCTCCGCGCTCGTTTGAACGGGGACTGGCGCGGCGCCGGATGGCGGAGTAGTGATGACGGCCGGATTGGAATTCAACGGGGGCGCGACCGGGGGCAAGTTCGGCGGAGTCCCGCTATTTTGACTCAAGAAAATGAAACCCACGACTAATACTCCCAGGATTAAAGAGGCGATTAGATATTTTTTCGGCATATTTTTTGTTTTTATTGTTTTGACCTTTTATTTATTCTATCAGTTTTTTGACTTATAAAAAAGAAACCGCCCCGACGGAGGTCGGGGCAGCTGGTCGGTAAGATTATCTCCTCCGGCTTCTCTTGGCTTTTTTCGCCGCTTTTTTCTTTGCCATTTTTGTTTTTTGGGCTCGCGCCCTTTATTCCTTAAAGCCAACGTTGGATTGTCGACCGCCAACCGCGTTAGTTTTCTAGCAACATGCTATCCTGAATTAATTATACAACAAAAGTTTTCTGAAAATTGTGGATAACTTTATTTTTTCCGGGTTCAAATAAAAAACGCCCTCATTTCGAAAAACTCCGAAAGGGGCGTTATGATTAAAATCCGCCTTTTAATTTTGCTAATGCCAATAATAACACGCAGTTATAAATTGTACAAT
>CAYISE010000014.1:0-17058 GCA_964366055.1 uncultured Candidatus Saccharibacteria bacterium | reverse complement strand
GGGAAAGAGGATTTTGGTGGTCAGCCATTAATACCCAATGTGGATTCTCGCGAGCGTGCTCTCGGGCTGTGGCAACCGCGAGGCGGTGGAGTAAAAAAAGCTGCGCGGAGAGGATTTTATTGAAACGGCCGGCTCTCTAATTCTCCGTTTTCATAATTTGCCGAGAAACGAAAACGGCGAGGCGGACCTCCATCGCCCGTATTTAGATGACATCAAAATGATTTGCGATAAATGCGGTCTGACCGGCCAGGGTGGCAAAATGGAGCGGGTGAAAGAGGTGATTGACGTTTGGTTTGATTCCGGCGCGATGCCGTTTGCGCAGACCCATTATCCCTTCAACAAATCCGCCGGTCGGCAGTTGGATTATCCGGCCGATTATATCTCCGAGGCGATGGATCAAACCAGGGGCTGGTTCTATACCCTCCTCGCGATAGGGGTCTTAATGGGCAAAAAAAGCCCCTATAAGAATGTTATCTCCTTGGGATTGGTATTGGATAGGAATGGCCAAAAAATGTCCAAATCTAAGGGAAATATCGTGAGTCCATGGGACATGATCGCTAAACACGGCATAGATGCCATCCGCTGGTATTTCTACACGGTGAATCCGCCGGGCGAGCCGAAACGATTTGATGAAACCGAACTCGTGAAGACCTCCCGCCAATTTTTCTCGCTTTTGTATAACTCTTTCATATTTTTCGACACGTATAAGGCAAGATCTACAACCTATAACTTACAACCTGTAACCCATAAAAATATTTTAGACCGATGGATTCTAAGCCGTTTGAATGAGACGATAGATTTCGCGACCAAGAAACTGGATAACTACGAGATTGGGGAAGCGGGGCGGACTATAGAAAATTTCGTGGGCGATCTTTCGCGATGGTATATCCGCCGCTCCCGCCGGCGTTTTTCCGCCGTCGCCAGGGGTTTTGGCGGACAGGCAGAAACCCGTGATTTTGAGACGGCATCGGCGACTCTTGGACGCGCGCTCATTGAGACCGCGAAACTCATCGCGCCCTTCGCGCCGTTCTTCGCCGAAGCATTGTATAAGTCGCTACAAACTACAAACCACAAGCTACAAGTTTCCGTTCATCTGGCGGATTGGCCGAAGGCGGACAAGAAACTCGTTGATAAAAAACTTTCCGTCGCGATGGAAGAAATTAGGAATTTGGCGAGCGCGGTTTTAGCCAAGCGCGCCGAAGCCGGGATTAAAGTGAGACAGCCGTTACAAGAATTAAGAATTAAGAATAATGGATTAAGAAAACAAGAGGACTTACTGGAAATTTTGAAGGACGAGGTGAATGTGAAAGAGGTGAAATTTGACGCGAGAATTAAAACCGATTTTGAACTGGATACAAAAATTACTCACGAACTCAAGGAAGAAGGACTTTCGCGCGAATTAATCAGGACCATTCAGGATTTGAGGCGGGACGCGAAGATGAAACCGCAGGACGCCGCGGCGCTCTTTTTAGACGGCGCCGATGAATTTAAGTTTGTGGTTTCAAAATGCGGAGCTCTCTTGAAAAAAGAAGTAAAAGCGAAAACAATTGAGTGGAAGCGCCCGCTCCGAATTGACGCGGAGATTGAAACGAGAATTGACGAAATGCCGGTGTGGATCGGGATAAAAAAATAATTATATGTATAACCCGGAAAAAGAAATATCTCAAAATATTACCCTTGACCAGGTCTTTCAAAAAGCCAAGAGGGTTTTGGAGCGCGAAATGATAAAACCGGGGCAATTCCAATATCTTTATGGCGAAGAGATAATCAGAGCCGACGAAGAGTACGTCTTTGAAAAGGAGGCGGAATTCATAAAAAAGCGAGATCCGGAAAAAGAACGCGTTGGGAAGCTTGCCGCTGTTTTTGAGGGTATCGTTCACGAACAGGCGGAATTAAACGAGTGGCTCGGGTCGGATGTGACCACGATAAAAAGTTCGCGTTACGACGATATTAAAAACGGAGTGGATAGCGTGGCCGAATTTCGCGAGGGGCCGGTTGCCACTTCTTATCTGGCCTTTGCCATTGACGTGACTTTCAGCAGCGATACCGAAAAGAAATTTGAACGGATAAGAGGGGAGATTAGTCGCGGCGAGCTGGCTCGCGTTAAGTATTTTGTCTCGGACCATACCGGGTTTATGGGCGAATTAAAAATGATTCCCCGGGTCGTTGTCGGCGCTGACGCTAAAACTGTCAAAGAATTAAGTGAATTATGGCTTGAAAAAGACAATAAAGCCCTCGCGAACCATCCCATTCAATTCCAAATTTTGGAAGAAATTTTGATTCAGCTTCGGGCCTTTGAGAATTACGCGACGCGCGTTAAACATCACAAATTGGCCGTGAAATTTGAGAATTCAAGAAAATTGATAGAAAGAATAATGGAAGAGAAGAAAATGACCATTGAAGATTTTGGGGTTCGGGATTCGGTTTTTGAATCAATCCGGGAGAGTTTAAGGTCTTTTTAGTTTAACAGCCCGATTTTTTTCTTAACCTCAACGAGTTTTTTCGCGGCCACAGCGTTGGCTTTTTTGTTTCCCGCCCGCAACGCTTTGCGTAGCAATGCGGGCAGGCCCGCTGCGATGGTTCTATTCATAGAACCATCTTTTTTCATAAGTTCTTTCTTCTTTTTCTGGAAGGGCGCGAGAGCATTAACAACGATTTCCGCCAAATCCTGTTTAAATTTTCCGTATCCCTTATCCTTATACCGCGCTTCAATCAATTGAAGTGCCTCATTGGTGAGGGCGGAGTAGAGGAGAAGGAGATTGCCGATGCCCTCTTTGCCTTCCATATCGGCTTTGATTTCGCTTCCGGAGTCGGTCACGGCGCTCATGATTTTTTTGCGGATTACATCGGGTGAATCGTCAATAAAGAGACACCCTGCCGGCCGGGACTTGGCCATCTTCTTTTTTGGATTATCCAGAGCCATCACTCGCGAGGTCTCCGTCAAAATCGGCTGGGGTTCAATAAGGGTCTTACCGAATTTTTTGTTGAATTTCCGGGCAATCGTGCGGGTGAATTCCAAATGCTGAAGCTGGTCGTCTCCCACCGGCACGAATTTAGCGTCATAGAGAATGATGTCCGCGGCCATAAGGACGGGATAGTCAAACAAACCAAGATTTATATTTTCCGAAGCGCGTTCGGATTTGTCTTTAAATTGCGTCATCCGACTCAATTCTCCGAATGGCGTGATGGTGTTCAAAATCCAAGCCAATTCACTATGAGCCGGTATGGCGGATTGAATAAAAATTACGGATTTTTTCGGATTGATGCCGGCAGCGAGCATGTCCAGAATCACATCTTTTACCTGCGCCGGCTTTTCTTTCGGATTGAAATCCTCGGTCAATGAATGCAAATCCGCCACAAAAAAGTAGCACCGATATTTGCCGGAATTTTGGAGCGCCACGAAGTTTTTCAAAGCCCCCAAATAATTCCCGATATGCAATTTTCCCGTCGGTTGAATGCCGGAGATGAGAATTGGTTTCATGTATTTAGACCTCAATAATCACCGGGAGTATCATTGGCCTTCTTTTGGTCTTGGTGAAGAGAAATTGGCCGACCTGGTCTCGCACCAGCGCTTTTACGTAATCGCCGTCTATCGGCTGATTATGGGGCAGGCGGCCGATGATGCCGCGCACCTTGCGGCGGATCTCATCTAAAAGGCCCTGGTTCTCCTTCAGATAAATAAACCCACGAGAGATGATGTCGGGGTTCTTCAAAACCCGGCCAGTTTTCCGGTCCAGGGTTGTAATGACCACGAACATTCCTTCCTGGGAGAGCATCCGCCGGTCGCGCAGGACCACCTCGCCCACATCGCCCACTCCCAGGCCGTCCACCATAATGTAGTTGGCCGGAACGGTTTCTGATGTGATTATGAAATTGTCCTTGGTAAGATTGGCGACCTGGCCATTGTCCAAAAGCCGAACGTTTTCCGGCGGTAGGCCGGCCCTGACTGCGTTCTGACCGTTCGTGAAGCGCATGAAATAATAGCCATGAACGGGCATCACGAACTTCGGCTTCAGCGCTTTAATCACGGCGATCAAATCATCCCGCTTGGCGTGGCCGCTCGCGTGGATGTCTATAATGGCCGAGGTATGGACAATCGCGCCCTGGCGGGTGAGATTATCCTTCAGGGTCTGGACACTTCGTTCATTGCCGGGGATGACTGAAGAGGAGAAAATCATCGTGTCGCTCGGTTTGATGCGGATATGGCGGTGTTCGCCGGTCACAATTCTCATGAGTCCCGCGTTGGATTCACCCTGGGCGCCGGTTGTGATAATCATCACCTTGTCGTCTTTGTATTTATGCAGGTCTTCAACCGGAACCAGAGTGTCTTTTTTGCTTTTAATATAACCCAGGTCCTGGGCAATCTGGACATTGTCCTTCATGGACCGGCCGTTAATCGCCACCTGGCGGCCGAGCCGCTCGGCGATTTTTATAATTTCGGCGATGCGGGTGAGCATGGAGGAAAAAGTCGCCAAAATAATTCTGCCCGGGGATTGTTTGAAGAGCGCCTCCAGATTTTTTTCAATCACTTTTTCGGAAAGCGAGTGCCCCTCTTCCTCGGCATTCGTGCTGTCCACCATGAAAGTGTGAATGCCCATTTTGCCGATGCGCCTGAAATTTTCCAGGCCTTGCGGCTCCTCATTCTCATCGTATTCCAGCCGAAAATCGGCGAAGTGAACGATATTCCCGATCGGCGTCTTTACGATGACGCCGGTGGTTTCGGGAATGGTGTGGTCCACGCCGAAAAATTCAATCTCAAGATGTTCGCTGATTTTGAATTTGTCGCCGTAGTTTATCGTCTGGATATTAAGTTTCGGGGCGTTCGTGAATTCAATCTGGCGTTTTTCAATTAAGGATTTCGTCAGGTTCATCGTGTAGATTACCGGATTGCCCAATTTGCCGATGAGGTAAGGGATCGCCCCGATGTGGTCAAAATGAGCGTGGGTAATCACGACCGCTTTGATATTTTTCTTCCGTTCTTCCAGATACGCGACATTCGGAATGATGTAATCCACCCCCGGTGTTTCTTCTTCGGGAAACTGAATACCCATGTCAATCACGACGATTTCGTCCTTGTATTCAATAAAGGACATATTGCGGCCGATTTCTTCCAGTCCGCCCAAAGCGGCCAGGCGAATATGGTCGCCTTTAACGGCGCTTGCTTCCGCTGATTTTCTCGGCGCTCTTAAAATTCTTGTTCTCATATGATTTTGTGTGGGCGAGAGAGGATTTGAACCTCCAAGACCTTGCGGCCACTGACTCCTGAAGCCAGCGCGTCTGCCAATTTCGCCACTCGCCCCCACACCTAATCGGGATCAGTTTCTAGGTATATTTCAATAAATTAATGACAAATTTCATAGTTATCCTGATTAGGTGTGGGGGCTCGCCCATTTAAACTTTTTATTTTTTCAGTTGTTTGATAATCTTCGTTTTTCGGAGGTCTACTCCATTTGCTTTCGCCAGATAAAAAGCTATCCAATGAGACAACGCGATTCCGTTCCAGGTTTTCTCGCTTTTGTTTTTTCCCATCAAAGGGATTTCCACGCTTTTTATTCCCCGTTTTCTTAAAATTTTCGCGGCCAGTTTTATTTTCCTGTCGGTTCCAGAAGATATTTTATCTTTCAGCCAGAAAATAATCCAGTCGGATTTTCCTTTTTCAAAACCGGCGATTTCATTGTGGTTTAACTCCGGATAAACGTTCGTGAAAGCGGGGACCTTGGCTGTTTCATTGAGATTGGTTTTCCAAATGCAACCCAGATGGGAAAAATTTGAATCGGTATAGACCAGAACATTCCGGTTTTTAGCCGCTTCGGCCAATTTTTTGCCCGGCCCCTTAAATTTATTCGCGTTTAACGATTCAAAGGAGGAGACCTTTACGGGTAAAATTACCTTGAGAATCTTGATAAGTCCGTAGAACATAGTACCGGAGGCCTCTCGCGATGTCAAGTTTTCCGGATGAAAGGTTACGAGCGGCAAGCGTTTTTCTTGGGCGATACTTTTCAATTTCCCGCCGGCAGTTACAATTGCCACGTCGGCCCCGCTTTTGTAGGCCAAGGCTGATTTGAGATTCGCGATTGTTTCCGCGGTCTCTCCCGAAAAAGAAACAAAAATGAACAGAGGTTTTTTAAAAAAGAGCCGCGGCAAAGTCCGGTCTCTGACGGATACCGTTGGCACCGGAATTCCCAATTCTCCGGCCAATTTTTTCAGAATAGTTCCGGGAATTCCCGAGCCGCCCATTCCGCAAACGACCACGCCGTCCGGTTTCGCGCCGGCCAGTTTTTCCAGAAAGTAAAAAGCCAGTTTTTTAAACGAAAGCTGCCGGCCGAATTCCAATAGGTTTTTTTCGTAAGAAATCACGGATTATTTGATAATTCTCACTTGAGCGACATACCACTGGTTTACATTTTTGAATATCTCGGGCGGGGTGGCGATGAAATCCGGATTAAAGCCGCCCAAGTCGCTCGTATGGATATAAGTGTAGGGCAAAGAGAAAAGAAAGACAGCCGGCGCGTCGTTCAAAATTATTTTTTGGACCTGGTTCAGCCAATCCTTTTGTTTGGTTTCATCGCCGGTCTGGCGGATATTTTCCAGCAGATTGTCGGCTTTTGAGTTTTGGTAAAGAGCCAAATTAAATCCGGGATAAATACGTTGGGAAGAGTGCCAGAAAGGAAAAAGGTCGGTGGGATTTTCCAGGATATTTCCGAAGAGAAGCATTTCGTAGTCCCGCGATTTCACCGTCGCGTTGGCCGGATCGCTCGGATTGAAAACATTTATGTTGACCTGGTCCACGCCGACATTCTGCCAATCGTCTTTGATTAGATCGGCGACTTTCTTAAGAAAGCCCACCTCCGGAACGGTTAAAGTGATGTTTATCGGCTCGTTCTTGTTTTTGGTCTTGAAGGCCATTATCAATTGTTTGGCTTCATCTTGATTGTAATCGGAGTCGTTGCCGTTCATTGAATCCGTTGAACTGAAACCCGGAGCGTTCACAATCGCGGCGTTCCCGCCAAGGACTTTGTCCACAATCCGCTTCTTGTCTATGGCGGAAACGAGCCCGGCGCGGATATTTTTATCCTTGAGGAGAGGATTGCTGTTCTGGTTGAAGAAGACGGCGTAATAATCGGGCATCGGCAGTTTTTCCTCGGTTACCCCTTTTATGCCGGAAAGATTGAAAGAAAGAGGAGTGGCGCTGCCGAAGCCGTTTACATTATGCCGTTTCAGCGCCTGATACAAATCCTCGGAATTTTGGAAAAAATTAAAATAAAAATCTTTTATGTAGGGTTTTTCTCCGGCAAAGTTTTCATTGGGAACGAAATGGTACTGGGAGATGAACCCGTCTTTGCGTTTCGTGAAATCCTTGAATTTGTAAGGGCCGCTCCCGACCGGCTCCAAATTGTAATCCGACAGGCGGAAGTTCTCCGAAGGAATGGCTCCGAAAATGTGTTTCGGTATGACCGGCAGCCATTTGATATTATTCAGAAAGAAAACGTAAGCCAGAGGGAGACCGAGTTTTATCTGAAGCTCGCTGCCTCTTTCCGCTGCCACTCCCTGCCAACTCTTCATAAAAGGCGAACGAACTTCCGGATTTTGAACGGTTTTAATCGTAAAAATAACGTCATCGCTCGTGAGCGGTTGACCGTCGTCCCAGCGGAGTCCCTCTTTCAATTTCAGGTTGTAACTTCGACCGTCGGGGCTGATTTCATAGGCCGAAAGAAGGTCAAAAAGTCGGCTGAAAACAACGGAAGATATCTCCTGGTCAGTCGGATTATTGGAGACGATAGGATTGATGGCGATGGGTTGGCCCAAAAAGCCCTCGCGGTAAGAACCGCCGGCGATGGGCGCCATCACGCCGTTTTCTTTTATGGCGAGCGCAATCTCCGCGATGGTAGAAATAACCAGCACCGCGAGAGCGATAAAAAACCACCTTCTTTCCGCGGAAGAAAAATCAAAAAAGATTTTTTTAATCGGATTCATAACCTGAAAGGAATTGCCTAAACCAAATTCAGAATGGCGAGAACCGCGAAGATGATGGCGGCTCCGATAGTGCCCCAGTAGATGAATTTCTCCAATCCCCGGCGCGTTTGGTACGGTGTCGCCCCCTGACCGCCGAAAATTCCGGAAAGGCCGCTGGAACGCTCTTGGATAAGGATGAACCCGATTAAAATAATTGAGATGACGATTTGACCGATGATGAGCATGCCTTTATTGTTTCTTTTTTGTTTTTAATAATTTTTGTCAGCGCAATGAAGGCGGGGTAAGGTTTGATTGCCGAAATTCATTCGCGTTGCACGTTCTGAATTTTGAATGAAGCCATTATTTGTAACTCATTTTTGCCGCGAAACCGACAATGAGATTCACGGCGCTAATTATAAACGTGGCGAAGAACAAAGGCAAATATCCCCCGATGACGAGAGGCGAGCCGAAGCCCAGCGCGTTTAAGAGATGAGGGACCAGGAAAAGCGAAACGGCGTTTATCACGACGATAAAAAATCCGAAAGTGAGGACTAGAAGTGGACCCAGAACCAATTTCACCAATGGTCTCACGAGAGTGTTTATGACGGTCAGCGCGAGAGCGGCGACGGTTAGCGCCGTAAGGTTGCCGTTAAAGACAAAGCCCGCCACCAAATTAGCCGCTATCAAGATTGCGACGGCATTTGAAAAAATATGGAAAATAAAGCGGCCGATAAACTTCATTGTTTAATTATACTATGAGGACTGGTCAAAGGCCGCCATTTTGTCAATGAAATTTTTATTGAGCGTGTTTATCAAATCGGCCTTCTGATTCACATTTTTTAATGCGTCGTCCAGCGCTTTTTGATTGTTAAAATCATTATTCAAGATGAATCGGGAGAGAATGTTCAGGAAACCGTTTAGATTCTCGGTATATGAAATAAACTCACTCACCAGCGACAATTCAAGCGCCACGGCCTCGTAGCCGAGTTGTTGACGCGATGAACGGACGCCGCTCAAGGTCTCGGCCATTTTTTGAATGGCATGGGAGAGGTCAAAGGCCTTCTGATAGGCCAGGGCGTTGCTGGTTTTAGCGTCATTGATTAGGTTCAGGAGCCGGTTGGTATCGCCACTGTTTTCCGCCTGGTTGGCCAGTTCTATTTTTTTGCCGGTCTCGCCGGTGAGATTAACGATGTCTTGGCTCACGGCCGCCGCTTTTTGCCGGGCGGCCGTGAAATCGGCCGGAATCACGTTCCCTTGGAGGGAATTCAGAAGGTAGACAAGAAGACCAACCACGATGAAGATCGAAACGACCACAATAGACACCTTTTTTATCAGATCTTTGTCCATAGTTTACCGTAAAATCATAGCATAGGGTTTTGTTCACTTACAATTTGAAAACCTTTCCAAGATATAAACATAAGACGCGAGAACCGGCAAGTCAGCCCTAAAAAAGAAAAAATTGCCTTATGGCACAGCTCATATTAGTATAGTTAGCAGTGGAGATAAGGAAAAAGGAGTAAAGCTTTCTAGAAAGGTGATGGGTTGGATTGAAGGCGTTTTACCCCAAGTTTAGTTTACAAGTGGGTATTGTATAGCGGTAATACACCTCTCTTCCAAAGAGGAGATGGGGGTTCAATTCCCCCTACCCACACAAAAGTTGATTAGTTCGGCAAAAACCCTTGAAAACAGCGAAGTTCCACCACTGGAAATGAAACGAGCGGGGTTAAAGTTTTCTGTTTCGTAATTCAAGGTAAGGGTGTCACCGATGTATCTTTCCAGCACTTACTCTTGAAGTAAAGTTTTTTTCTGCTACCATAACGGTTATGAACCCTATTTTCTGTAACGTTACACCCCGTTACACTACTTCTCAAAAATTCAGAAACAAATTGATTAAATCATCGTTGTAAACTATGGAAGACGAACGAAAGGACATTTCAAAAGCAAAGGACGGCGAAGAAGAGGCCTTTGGCCGACTTTACGATAAGTATATGCCGGTCATCTACCGCTTCATCTTCCTGAAGGTGGGGGGGCAAAAAGCCCAAGCCGAAGATATTTGCCATGAGGTATTTTTGAGCGCCTGGCAGAATATCGGAAACTTCCGCTTCCAGGGTTATCCCTTCTCAAGCTGGCTTTATCGGATCGCGTCAAACGCGGTGATTGATTACTATCGGACCCGGAAGATTAATGTGAATATTGATTTCGTTCCGGAAGAAGCGGTAGTGGCGGATGTGTCGCTTAACGAAAAGTTTGACAACCAGTTGGATCTTCAGACAATCAGGGTTTGTTTGAAAAAACTGGAGCCGGCCTATCAGGATGTGCTGATTATGAAGTTCGTGGAAGAACTTTCCAACAAGGAGATTTCGGCGGCGCTCCAAAAAAGCGAGGGAGCCGTAAGGGTCATTCAGCACCGGGCGATAAAACAGATCAAAAAACACATAGAAAATGAACGATCAAATAATCAGCCAATTAAAGAGATTTAAGGAAATTGAGCCGGATGCTCATTTCGCGGCGGGGAGCCGGCGGGTGATTTTGGCGTTCAAAAAACAAGAGCCGGTTTTTATCCGGCCGAACTTGAGATTGGTCGGGGTTTTTGCGGGAATCGTGGCGGTGCTGACAGCCAGCATTTTTCTTTTCTCGGGTAATAGCGCTTCCACGGTCCTCGCGAGCCCGGAGGTTTTAAGCCAAGAATTCAATAGTTTGAAGATAAACATAGAATTGAAGGGGATTGACTATCGGCAGAACGTGAACCGAACCATTGCGTCAGCCATCTCCGAAATCAGCGACAATAAAGTTCAGCACCTTAACCAAAGCATTTTGAAATCCGAAAGTGACAGTTTGAATTTTGACGCGAATGGTACCAATCCGCAGATTGATGAACTTTTGAATAAGGTGATTTTTTAAATATGATGAAGAATTTTTTTGTTTTCACCATCGTCGTCTTTTTCGGCCTCCAGTTTTCCGCCAGTCCGGCCCGAGCCGAGGAGAGTCCGGCGGTTCAAAAAGCATTTGAAAATGCCAAACAATATCTGGATGATTTGGTGACCGCGAAGGACGAGAATAACAGCGATGACGTCGGCTTGCGGGTTGAAACCTTCCGGCAGGTTTTGGATTTATCCGCGGCCGAGGCGAAGGATTTTGAATTTAGAATGCTCGCGGCGGATAAAGATAAAGATGAAGTTCTGACAATCTGGAAAAAGAGTGCGCTTAACGGCATCACCCAGTCCCTCGTTTTTTTTGACTTGCAAGGGCAGCTCATCAGCGACTCTAAATTAATTGACGTGGCAAAGATAAAACAGATTGCCCAGGATTTCAAATCCTGGCGCGAAAAAAATTACCTGCCGCTCACGGACCAGATTCAGGGTTTTCTGCTGATTAAGCAGGAGATGAAAGCGATTCAGACCGCCCAAGCCCGCCTTCAGAAAATAACGGGCGATTTAAAAAATCTAAGACAATCGCGGATCGTTAATTCAACCGAGATAAAAAAATCCTTGGAAAATTCCAAGGGGCTGATTGGCCAGGCCGGCGATTTAAACGGCCAGGCCAAAGACCTTTTTATAAAATTGTACGCCAATGTGGCGACCTCGTCTTCCCCGATTGCTTCCGGGACGATAGCTATTTTTCCCGGCACGGCGACGAGTACCATTACTAATTCAACTTCTACCGCGACCTCTTCCCCAGCGGATGCTTCCGCTCCCGTTCCCATCGTATCAATCAAGGACTTGGTAAGGTCGTCTTTAGGTAAAATTAAAGACGCTTATCAAGAATTTATTGATATCAGCAACTTGGTGAGGAAGTTGCTGGGATAAGCCCCGAAATGGGTAATCAAAAAACTCCCTTTTTCGGGGAGTTTTTTGATTTAATGATTTTTACTTTACCGCTTCTTTTAGGAGTTTGCCGGCGCGGAATTTGGGTTTGATGGACGCGGCAATCTGGATTTTTTCGCCGGTTTTCGGGTTCACACCCATCCGAGCCGCCCGCTTTGCCACTCGGAAGGAGCCGAAGCCGGTGATGGCGACCTCCTCGCCGCGGGACAAGGTCTTCGTAATAGTGTCAAAAAGCGCGTCCACCGCTTGCTCGGACTGTTTTTTTGTTTCAATCTCGGCGGCTTTCATTACCGCTTCCACGAGGTCTGATTTTTTCATAACAATTAGGATTTTCTAAATCTTCTTTCCGACCTTTTACTTATTGGTTTTATTATAGCAGACCTGTCCCGTTAGAAAAGAGGACTCTTCTAACGGGGTTCATCGAGCATACTCAACGGCCTTGACCTCCCGGATGACCGTCACTTTTATCTCGCCGGGGTATTGGACGTCGGATTGGATTTTATTGGCGATTTTCTTGGCCAGTTCCAACGCGCCGAAGTCGTCAATCTTCTCCGGCACCACGAAAACCCGCACCTCCCGGCCGGCCGAAACCGCGTAGGATTGTTTCACGCCCTCAAAAGTGTTAACCGCTTTTTCAATTTCTTCCAGCCGTTTAATATATTTCTCAAGCGTGTCGCGCCTCGCTCCCGGTCTCGCGGCGGAGATAGCGTCGGCGGCGGCGACGATGTAGGATTCGGGGGTCGCGTAAGGATATTCGTCGTGGTGCGTCTCCATCGCGTGAATCACGGTCTCCGAGATGTTATATTTCTTGAGCAGTTTGCGGCCGATTTCCACGTGCGTGCCCTCCACTTCGTGGTCAATGGCTTTGCCAATGTCATGCAAAAGCGCGCCCTTTTTTGTCACCTCCACGTTCAAATGAAGTTCGCCCGCGATCATCCCGGCGATGTGAGTCATTTCAATGGAATGAAGCAGAACATTCTGGCCGTAGCTCGTGCGGAAATTCAACCGTCCCAGAAGATAAGTAATTTCTTTGGGCAGGTCCAGAATACCGACTTCATAAGCCGCCTCCTCGCCGATTTTATGGATTCGGTTTTCCAATTCCTGTCTGGCCTCCTCCACTTTTTCCTCAATTTTCGCCGGCTGAATGCGGCCGTCCTTCAGGAGTTTCTCCAGGGCGATCTTGGCGAGTTCGCGCCGGAGCGGGTCAAACGAGGAGAGAATGACGCTCTCGGGCGTTTCATCAATAATCAGTTCCACGCCGGTTAGTCGTTCAAAGGTCCGGATATTCCGGCCCTCGCGGCCGATGATTTTCGCTTTGATTTCTTCGTCGGGCAAGTTCACGACGCTCGTCGTTACATCCGCGATGGAATGCCGGACGTAGCGCTGAATCGCGCCCGTGATAATCTCCACGCTTTTCTTTTCAATTTCGTCTTGCCGTTCCCTCTCCAACTTGGCGATTGAATTGGCGAGTTCCTGCCGGTGGAAATTTTCCAACTCGCTGAAAATCGCTTTTTTGGCCTCCTCGCGCGAAAGGCCGGCCACCCGTTCTATTTCGCGCACCGCTTTTTCGTGAAGTTCTTTCACCTCCTCGTCCTTTTTCTTTATGTCGTTTTCTTTTTCCGCGACGCGCCGGTTCTGATTCTCCAATTCCTTCGCGGTTTGTTCCAGTCCATCTTCTTTTCTAATCAGGCGCTCCTCCAGGCGCCGCGCCTCCTGTTTGCGTTCCTTCTCTTCCTTTTGCGCCTCGGCCAAAATGGAAGTAGCCTGCGTTTTGGCCTCCAGGATTATCTCTTTGGATTGCGATTTAGCCGCTTCAAGTTCTTTCTCCGCCTTTTGCTCCAGAGAGGAGTGAAGACGTTTGGCCATTCCTAATCGCAGGAAGTAGCCGACGATAATGCCCAAAGCCGCCAAACCGCCCGCCAACCAGGGGTCTTGAATCATAATGTGAAATTTTAATTAAATTGTTTTTCATCGACTTTCACTCATTATAGGAAGAAACGGATTGACTTGTCAAAAAACAAGATTTCGCTTACAATGAATGAAGGATGAAAAAGACCGTAATTTTAGCGATTTTGGACGGCTGGGGATTGGGTCCTCTGGATGAAAGCAACCCGATTTATCGGGCCGAGCCGGCCGCAATCAATTTTATCCAGACCCATTTCCCGAGCGGCGCGCTTCAGGCCTCCGGTATCGCCGTGGGCTTGCCTTGGGAGGAGGAGGGCAACAGCGAGGTGGGTCATTTGACTATCGGCGCGGGGAAGATTTTATATCAGCATTTTCCCAGAATTTCTTTGGCGATAAAAGACGGGAGTTTTTTCAAGAACTCCGTTTTGCTCTCGGCGATTGCTCACGCGAAAAAAAATAACTCCGCCGTCCATTTGCTCGGTCTCTTGACCGAAGCCAACATCCACGCGTCGGTCCGGCACCTGGAGGCCCTGATAAAAATGCTGCGGCGGGAAAAATGCCCGAAATTTTATCTTCACCTTTTCGCGGACGGCCGCGACAGCGGACCGCAGTCGGTCCTCAAAATATTAAACCGGCTTTCCGACGACCTGGGTTTTGACGCGCGTTCCGTCTTAGTGAGTTTGAGCGGCCGGTATTACGCCATGGATCGGGATAAGCACTGGGAGCGGACCGAAAAAACCTATCAGGTTCTGACCGGAATGAATCCCGCAAAATTCTCTTTGGAGGAAGCGGTCAAAAAAACCTACACTCGGAATTTGAATGACGAGTACATTGAACCCTCGGTGGTGGGAGAGCCGCACTTCATCGGGGATAACGATGCCGTAATCTGTTTTAATTTCCGCGAGGATCGGATGCGCCAGCTCGCCGGGGCCTTTGTCAATCCGGAGTTTAAAAATTTCCCGGTCAAGAAGTTAAACAATCTTTTTCTCGCGACTTTTACCGGTTATGATTCAAAGTTCAACGCGCCGGTCGTTTTTCCGGAGGAGGCGACGGAGAATTCGCTCGGCCGGGTTTTAGCCGACCGCGATAAGCGTCAACTGCGGATTGCCGAGACCGAAAAATACGCCCATGTCACTTATTTTTTCAACGGCCTCAAGGAAAAGCCGTTTCCGAACGAATTCCGGATTTTGGTGCCCTCGGAAAATGCTGTTCGTTACGAAAATTATCCCGAGATGAAGGCCTCCGCCATTACCGACCGGGTGCTCGCGGCCTTAGGCGAAGGCACCTTTGATTTTATTTTGGTGAACTACGCTAACGCGGACATGGTGGCGCACACCGGAAATTATGAAGCGACTCTGAAGGCGGTAAAAGCGGTGGATAAAGAAATCAGCCGGCTAATGGAAGATATTCTCGGTCAGGAGCACATTTTAATCATTACCTCCGATCACGGGAATGCCGAGGTGCTTCTGGATTTAAAGACCGGCGAACCGGAGACGAAGCATAATCCCAGCCCCGTGCCGTTTTATCTGGTGGGCAAACAATTCAGAAAACCGATTGACGGCAACCCGCTCGCCGCCCTGCCGGTTATGGGCATTCTTTCGGATGTGGCGCCGACGATTTTGGAATTGATGAACATCCCCAAGCCGTCCGAGATGACCGGCCAGAGTTTATTGCCGCAACTACTGATTTAGTTATGTTATTATCTTAATCATATGCGCGAAGGAGAAAAATACCTCTTTGAGACTCAAGAGCAAAGAGATGAACCAGTTCAACCGGACCAGCCGGAAACTGACCAAAAAACCTGGCTGAAGGAACACTTGCAAAGCGGTTTGACCGCTCCCGAGTTAAGAGAAGAAATATTAGAAACCCAAGAAAAAATCGCGGAATTTGTTCCCGATATTGTCAATTTTATTATTGAAAATAAAAGCGATTTAGATCTTGCGGAACTGGAAAAAAAATTCCGGGATTTTGGTCAAACTCGCGATCTAACTCCCAAGCAAAAACAAAATCTTCTTGAGGGGCTGGAAAATTTTAAGCGCGAATATGAAAAGGTTAAATCAGTCAAAGAAAAATTCTCCGATGATTCCGGGAAATTCAATTCCCAAAACTTCTTCCGTTATGCAGCCGCTGCTTGGTCGGGGATTCCGATGGAAAAAGTGGAATTACCCCGACAGGAATCATTTGAAGTTGAGATTGCTCCTTCCTGCATCATATTAAAAGTGGAGAATCCTAATGACTTCCAGACTCTCACGGATTTTAAAAAAGAGATTCCCTTGCCCCTGCTTTCTAAATACCGCCGAGGAACAACTCTGGAAATTCCTTTGCCTCAAGAGAAGCAAGGGAATAATGAGCCGTCCTTCAAGGTAGTCGTAATCAACGAAGCCAGCCGAGGAAGCAAAAAAGAGGTCTTGGCTCATGAAATGACCCATACTCTATTTCAATTTCTTAATGTTGATCCTCTACCAAAAGAAATCGGCGAAATTAAAGAATTCACCGATTTAAAATTCAACCAACTTAACGCGGAACAAGAAAAAGCGTTGACGGACAAAATCTTCTTCCTTTTATTGAGCGAATTTTATACCGATACGCTTAATGAGGTTGTGACCAGAACTTTGCAAGGGGAGTCCCTGTCAAAAATTGAAAGCACTCTGACCGCTGGCGGACAACTTAGTTATTTGCTTGACGCGGAAGGTCTGCGGGAGGCCCTTGCCTTAGCCCTAAAAGATTTTTTTCCGGAACTAGTCAGTTCTTGGGAAGAAAATCACATTCAACCAATGATAGCAATTCGCGCCGCGGTTTTCCGCCGCGAAGAAGAACTTAAAGAATTTAACCTCCTGCTGATTGAAAAAATTCGGGAGACCTGCCGAGATATTCAGGGAGAGATAAAAAACCGGCCTTTCATTGATAAAATTTTGAATCAAAAAGCCATTCAAAAAGCCGAGATTCTCAAATACCTGTGGCAGGGGAAATTCAATCAAATTAAACAAATTGGCGACAACACGCCGGCGGAAAAACAACTCCGCGAGACGATTGCCAAAGAATTGGGTTTGCAAACCGATTGACGTTTATTGTCGGGGCGCCGGGATTTGAACTCGGACTAAATCCTCCCAAAGGACTCGTGCTGCCGTTACACTACGCCCCGATGACTATTTGAGTATATCGGAGAATTTTTAACTCGGCAATTTGTTTGATAAAGTGGCGAAATTTCGCTAGTATTTTCTTGAGCAATGCCCCCGTAGCTCAACTGGACAGAGCGAGTGGCTTCTATCCACTAGGTTCCGGGTTCAAGTCCTGGCGGGGGCACCAGATAATACTTTCCCGATTTTTGAGGGAGGTTGCCTCGCCGCTTCGCGGCTCGGCGCGGGGGCGTTTCGCC
>CAYISE010000013.1:0-19313 GCA_964366055.1 uncultured Candidatus Saccharibacteria bacterium | reverse complement strand
CGACGAAAAATAATCAGGAAAGAATCGGCCGCATTTTGCGGATGCACGCCAATCACCGCGAGGAAGTGGAGGAGGTCTACGCGGGCGATTTGGGCGCGATTGTCGGTTTAAAAAACACGACGACCGGCGATACCCTGACCGACCCCGAGCATCCGATAATTTTGGAAAAAATTACCTTCCCCGAACCCGTGATCTCGGTTCGGATTGAACCGAAAACCAAAGCCGACCAGGAAAAAATGGGTATCGCTCTTAAACGGCTGTCCGAAGAAGACCCGACCTTCCGCGTGAGCGGCGACGCGGAGACCGGCGAGACGATTATCGCCGGCATGGGCGAGTTGCACCTGGAAATTATCGTGGACCGGATGAAGCGGGAATTCACCGTGAATGCCAATACCGGCCGGCCCCAGGTGGCTTACAAGGAAACGATTAAAGGCCAGGCGGAGGCCGAAGGCAAGTATATCCGCCAGTCCGGCGGGCGCGGCCAGTACGGCCATGTCTGGCTGAAAGTGGAACCGCTTGAGCGCGGCAAGGGTTTTGAATTTTTGAATGAAATTAAAGGCGGCGCCATTCCGCAGGAATTCATCTCGCCCGTTGAAAAAGGCGTGACCGAGGCCGCCCAGAAAGGCATTCTGGCCGGTTATCCGCTCGTGGATTTGCAGGTCACATTGTTTGACGGTTCTTACCACGATGTGGACTCTTCGGAGTTCGCCTTCAAAATCGCCGGTTCCATGGCGCTTCAGGAAGCGTGCCGCCAGGCGAAGTTGATAATTCTTGAACCGATTATGAAAGTGCAGGTAATCGCGCCGCCCGACTTTTTAGGCGATGTGACGGGTGACTTGAGTTCAAAGCGGGGCAAAATCAAAGCCATGGGCGAACGGGGGACCGTGCGCGTGGTGGACGCCGATGTGCCTCTCTCGGAAATGTTCGGTTATGCCACAAGCATACGTTCAATGACCCAGGGCCGCGGCAGTTTTACAATGGAGTTCAGCCATTATGAAGAAGTGCCGGGGAATATCGCCCAGTTGATTATTGAAGGGAAGAATAAATAATTAATGCGTATTGATCGGTCTATCTTTATCCCCAAATTGATGTTGCTTGACATTTTTAGGCCAATCCGCGAAGATTATACCTGCTGATATAAAGTCGCTTTTTAGTTATTTCAGGTCGAAGTAAAATAATAATAAAAAAACATGGCGGAAAAAGAAAAATTTCAGCGAACCAAGCCGCACGTGAATGTAGGGACGGTTGGCCACGTGGACCACGGCAAAACGACTTTGACCGCGGCCATTACGCATGTCCTTTTCATGAAAGGATTGGCCAAGAAGGAGGAAGGGGTTGACCAGATTGACTCCGCGCCGGAAGAGAAGGCGCGCGGCATTACTATTTCCCTCTCGCACAATGAGTACGAGAGCGACACGCGGCACTACGCCCACATTGACGCTCCGGGACACGCCGATTACATCAAGAATATGATTACCGGCGCCGCCCAGATGGATGGCGCTATCTTGGTGGTTTCGGCCGCGGACGGCCCGATGCCGCAGACCCGCGAGCACATTCTTTTGGCTCGCCAGGTCGGTGTGCCTTCCATTATTGTCTTTCTGAACAAGGTGGATATGGTGGATGACCCGGAGTTGATAAATTTGGTTGAATCCGAAATTCGGGAACTTTTGAAGAAATATAACTTCCCGGGCGATGAAACCCCGATTATCCGCGGTTCGGCCCTGAAGGCCCTGAACGCGAAATCGCCTGATGACGCGGAGGCAAAACCGATTTTAGACCTCGTAAAAGCGTTGGATGATTATATTCCGGCGCCGGTTCGCGAAATAGACAAGCCGTTCTTGATGCCCATTGAAGATATCTTCTCTATTGAAGGTCGCGGCACTGTGGTCACCGGCCGGGTGGAGCGCGGTATCGTGAAAGTCAATGAAGAGGTGGAAATCATCGGCTTGAGGCCGACGGTCAAGACCGTCGTCACCGGCATTGAAATGTTTCAGAAAATTCTGGATGAAGGCCAGGCCGGAGATAACGTGGGCATTTTGCTCCGCGGTCTGAAGAAAGAGGATGTGGAGCGCGGCCAGGTCATCGCGAAGCCCGGCAGCGTTACTCCGCACACCGAATTTACCGCCGAGGTTTATATCTTGAGTAAAGAAGAGGGCGGGAGACACACCCCGTTCTTTACGGGTTACAAACCGCAGTTCTACATTCGCACGACCGATGTCACCGGTGAGGTCACTTTGGCGCAGGGCGTGGAGATGGTGATGCCGGGCGATACGGTGACCTTCACGGTAAAACTTATCGCGCCCGTCGCGTTGGAAGAAAAACAGCGATTCGCCATCCGCGAGGGCGGCAAGACGGTGGGCGCCGGCGTGGTCACGAAAATTTTGAAATAGAATTACTGATGGTAAAAAAAGAAGAGCAGATTCAAAAAGAAAAATTGCGCATCAAGGTCAAGGCCTACGATACGAAACTGATTGATAATTCCGTGAAGCAGATTATTGAGGCCATCAAGCGCCAGGGCGGCGAGGTGATGGGTCCGATCCCGTTACCTACGGAATTCAAGCGCTACACCGTCAACCGTTCCCCCTTTGTCCATAAGAAATCCCGCGAGCAGTTTGAACTCCGGGTTCACAAACGATTGGTGGATATTTTGAATCCTCAACAGAAAATTATTGAGTCCCTCACGGATTTAAACCTGCCTTCTGGAGTGGATGTGGAAATCAAGATGATGTAATAAGATTGCAAAAGATAAAATATACCGATGTATTCGTCTAGTACAAAGAATTGACATGGAGAACCTTTTAAGATAATATATTCCTCGCGGGACAGATAGCCAAGACAAAGAAACAACCGGGCTAGGTCTCGGTTGTTTTTTTGAATCTGAAACAGAAATATGAAAATGATTGGCAAAAAACTGAAAATGACCCAAGTATGGAAATCCGAAAAAGCGGTGCCCGTTACAACCATCCAAATAAATGATGGCGCGATGCTTGAAGAACTTAAAGAAGGGGACATCGTTAAAATCACGGGCAAAAGCAAGGGCCGCGGTTTTCAGGGTGTCGTAAAACGCCACGGTTTTCACGGCGGGCCGAGAAGCCACGGCCAAAAAGACCGCTTGCGGGCTCCGGGTTCCATCGGACCCACGGCTCCGCAGAGGACTCTTAAAGGACGCCACATGGCCGGCCACATGGGGAACGCGCGAGTGACGACCAGAAATCTGGAGGTGATTGAAATCAAGAAGAAGGAAGGTCTCATTTTCATTAAGGGCGCGGTACCCGGCGCGACGGGCGGCAAAATGGAGATTATTAAAGTTTAAAAACAATTATGGTAGTTGAAGTTCTAAACAAGGAAAATAAAAAAGTGGAGACCATGGATCTTCCCGACCGGATTTTTAGGGCTGAATGGAATCCCGAGCTCGTGAAGCAGGTGTTTTCCGTCCATATCTCTAATCGCCATCATCCGTGGGCGCATACGAAAGACCGGAGCGAGGCGCGCGGCGGCGGCAAAAAACCCTGGGCGCAAAAACACACCGGCCGTTCCCGGCATGGTTCCAGCCGGTCTCCGCTTTGGGCGGGCGGCGGCGTTACCTTCGGCCCCCGCAAGGAAAGGGATTACACCCGGAAGATAAACAAGAAAATGAAACAATTGGCTTTGTTTTCCCTGCTTTCTCAAAAATTAAAAGAAGATAATTTGAAGATTCTGGACTCCATGAATTTGGAAAAACCCAAGACGAAAAGCGCCGCGGTAATTCTAAAAAGTTTATTCAAAACCAACCAAAGCGCGGTGGTCGTGCCGGCTAAAAACAATCGGAGCATGAAACTGGCCGCCCGAAATATTCCCAAAGTGAAAGTGCTTTCTTCAAATTCACTGAACGTCTCGGACTTTTTAGACCACAAGAAAGTCCTTTTTGAAAAAGAGGCGATTTTAGAATTCGTCAATCAATACTGGAGAGAAGAATAACATGGGTTTATTCAAAAAGAAAACTAGGAATGAAGGCAAGGAAACCGTTAAACCGGCGGAAAAAACCGAGGGGACGAATGTTAAATCCGTTTTGAAACAACCGTGGTTCAGCGAACGGGCCACTCTTTTGGCCAGCCGGGGGAAGTATATTTTTTTGGTGGCTCCGGAGGCGACGAAGCCGGCCGTGCGCGATGAAATTCAGCGCCGCTACGGCGTTCGCGTCACGGGCGTGAATATGATTACGTTGAAAGGGAAGATGAAACATTTCGGTTCTAAAATGGGCCGCCGGAGCGGCGTCAAAAAAGCGATTGTGACCCTGAAGGCCGGCGATAAAATTGAAATTCAATAAATATGATTAAGAAATACAAGCCCTATACTCCTTCCCGCCGTTTCATCACGGTGGCCGATTATTCCGCTTTGACGGATACGCGGCGCGAAAAGGCCTTAACGAAGCGTCTGAAAAAAAATGCCGGCCGCAATAACCAAGGCCGCATTTCTATTCGTCATCAAGGCGGCGGCAATAAAATCATCTACCGTGAAGTGGATTTTTTGCAGAATAAGAAAGCCGTGCCGGGTCGCGTGGAAACGATTGAGTATGACCCCTACCGCACCGCTTTCATCGCTAAAATAATTTATGCCGATGGGGAACGCAAATACATTTTAGCGCCGCATAAAATGAAAGCCGGCGCGCGCGTCATTACCGACGCCGAGGCGCCGCTTGAAATCGGAAACCGCACTATTTTAAAAAGAATCCCCATCGGCACCTTCGTCTATAACATTGAAATTATGCCGGGTAAGGGCGGCCAACTCGGCCGTTCTGCCGGGGCCTCCATCCAAATTTTGGCTCACGAAGACGGTTATTCTAATCTGAAAATGCCCTCGGGAGAAATCCGCCGGGTTTCTTGGGATGGCTTCGCTTCCATCGGCCAGGTTTCCAATCCCGAGCACGACCTGGTCTCAATCGGCAAGGCGGGCCGTTCCCGCTGGCTGGGCATCCGTCCGACCGTTCGCGGTTCGGCGATGAACCCGCGCGACCATCCTTACGGAGGCGGTGAAGGTCGTCAACCGCGCGGGACTAGAAAACCTAAGACGAAATGGGGTAAAATTACGGGCGGCCGCAAAACCAGGCCGAAAGAGAAATGGTCCAATAAACTCATAATACAAAGGCGTCCAAAATAATATTATGTCCAGATCGTCAAAAAAAGGTCCTTGGGTTTATCCCGGGCTTCTCAAAAAAATATCCAGCTTGAAATCCGGAGACGGGACGGTGGTTAAAACCTGGTCCCGCGATTCGGAAATTTCACCGGAGATGGTGGGATTTGTTTTTGGCGTTCATAACGGCAAGGATTTCATTGAAGTGAGAGTGAGCGAGGATATGGTGGGACATCGGCTCGGAGAGTTCTCGCCGACTAAAAAATTTATAAAACACGGTGGAAAGATTCAGAAAGAGATAGAAAATAAGGCGGACGAAACCGGCAAATCCGCCGCGCCGGCCACTCCGGCAAAATATGGATCAAATTAAAGCCCAATTGAATTTTTTGCGCATCCCGCCCCGAAAGGTGCGGCTTTTGGCCGATGTCATTCGCGGCCTGCCCGTTCAGGAAGCGGAGGCGAAATTAATTTTGAATCCGCGGCGTCCCAAAGACGCGCTTCTGAAATTGTTGCGTTCGGCCGTCGCGAATGCTAAAAATAATCATAAACTCGTTTCGGAAAAACTCTTTGTGAAAGAGATAAGAGTTGATCAAGGGCCGAAGTCCAAACGTTGGACGCCTCGTTCTCGCGGTTCAGCCGGCACCATTGAAAAGAAGACGTCGCATGTAACGATAATCCTCGGGTTTTTGGAAAACGCGAAACCGAATCGCTTCGTAATTGAGATTAAAAAACCAGTTAAGAAGAAGGAAGGCCAAGAAAAGAAAAAGTCCGAAAAAACGGAAACGGTCGAGAAAAAATCGAGCGCGCCCGAAAAACCGAAACCGGTTGGTCAGCCCGGCGTCTTCAAGCGGGTTTTTCGTCGCAAAGCTATATAACCGGCATGGCTCAAAAAATAAAACCAAATTCATATCGTTTAGGAATCAATATGCCGTGGTCCAGCCGGTGGTTTTTCAAAAAAAATCTAAGGTTTTTTCTGGAAGAAGATGAAATGATCAGGAAAATCATCAAGGAAAAAATTCTGGCGGCGGGAATTGCCGCGACTGATATTGAACGCACGGGCGATAATATCCGCGTCACGGTGCGCGCCGGCCGGCCGGGTTTAATTATCGGCCGCGGCGGAAAAGGCATTGATGATTTGAAAAATGCGATTATCGGGACGATAAAGTCATTGCGGGCGAAAAACGATTTTCCAGCGAATTTTAATTTCAATCTTAACATTGAGGAACTGAAACGTTTTGAAGTATCGGCGCCAATTGTCGCCCAGCAAATCGCCTTTGACATTGAAAAACGCCTTCCTTGTCGACGGCTGATGAAACGCACCCTTGAATCCGTGATGCAGAATCACGAAGTGAAGGGCGCGAAAATAAAAATGAGCGGACGTTTGGACGGTAAGGAAATCGCGAGGGTTGATTGGCTGGCGAAGGGGAAAATGCCGCTTCAGACGCTCCGTTCCAACATTGATTACGGTGAAGCGACCGCCTTCAACACTTACGGCACGGTTGGCATCAAGGTCTGGCTTTACAAAGGCGAAATTTTTGAAGAAGAGAAGGAAAATAAATAAATTTATGTTTCTTCAACCAAAAAAACAAAAACACCGGAAACAGCAAAAGGGGCGTTCCCGGAAACGACTGATTGAAACCCGCGGACTCACTTTGAGTTTCGGTCGTTTTGGTCTGCAGGCGCGCTCGGCCGCCTGGGTGACCGGCCAGCAAATTGAAGCGGCGAGAAAAAGCATTAATCACGCTTTAAAGCGCGGAGGCAGAATCTGGATCAGAATTTTTCCCGATAAGCCTATTACGAAACTTCCTCCTGAAGTTACTTTGGGTGGCGGTAAGGGGAATGTGGATAGTTATGTCGTGCCGGTGAAACCGGGCCGGATTCTTTTTGAAATTGACGGCATTCCGAAAGACGAAGCGATGAAGGCCATGCGAAACGCGGGATTCAAATTACCGGTCAAGACCAGAATAATTGAGAAAAATTGATTGAAACAAAAACAGGATGAAAAAGAAAGAGTTGCAAAATTTTAAAACGAAGCCAGAGTCGGAACTGCAAAAAGATTTGAAAATCCAACGCGAAAAGTTGGAAAATTTGAGTTTTGACTTGGCGGCGGGTAAAGTGAAGAACATCCGGGAAATCAGGCATTTGAGAAAAAACATTGCCCAGATATTGACAATTTTATCTGATATAGTTTAATAATCAAATCAAAAATTATGCGTAAACTTCAAGGTAAAATCGTCTCCGACAAGATGCAGAAAACCAGAGTGATTGCCATCACGCGCCTGGTTCGCCATCCGCGCTACGGCAAATTTTATAAAATTACGGCGCGGTTCAAGGCGCACGATGAGAAGAATGAATTCAAAGCGGGAGAGGAGGTGATAATTCAGGAAACCCGGCCGATGAGTAAAGAAAAAAGATGGCTGATAGTCGGCAAGATAAAAAATTGAGATGAAAATGACATGATACAAGAAAGGTCAATTTTGAAAGTCGCGGATAATTCAGGCGCGAAAATCGTCCGTTGTTTCAGGGTTTTGGGCGGAAGCCGCCGACGTTACGCCGAAATTGGGGATGTGTTAATCGCCTCCGTCCAAGTAGCCGAGCCCCGGAAGCAGATTAAAAAGAAAGATATTGTAAGAGCGCTGGTAGTGCGTCAAAGGAAGACCCTTCATCGTCCGGACGGCACCCACGTCCGTTTTGACGAAAACGCGGTGGTAATAATTGAAAAAGATAAAAAAGAACCGAAAGCGACCCGCATCTTCGGGCCGATTCCCCGGGAAATAAAAGAAAAAGGTTACGATACTATTGCCTCGTTAGCCGAGGAATTGGTTTAAAACATGGCCAACATAAAAAAAGGCGATATGGTAAAAATTTTAACCGGCAAAAACCGCGGGAAAACGGGGAAGGTGATTAACGCCGACAAAAAAAGCGGAAAGGCGAGCGTGGAAGGATTAAATCTTTATAAAAAACACGTAAGACCGAAGCGCCAAGGCGAGAAAGGCGAGGTGGTGGAATTGGCTCGGCCGATGAATATTTCAAATGTGATGCTGGTTTGCCCGTCGTGCCATGCGGCCACCCGAGTGGGCCATCGCGTTTCAGATGAGATAAAAAACCGGTTCTGTAAAAAGTGCCAAGCGATAATATAAAAATGGAAAAATCAGTCAGACAACAAATAGAAAAAATCGTGGTAAACGCGGGAATCGGTCGCTTGAGTCAGCAAGGTCAGTTTGAAGAAAAGATTTTACCGGCAGTGAATAAAGAATTTTCCGTTATCACGGGTCAGAAGGCCTTGACGCGTCCGGCTAAAAAATCAATTGCCGGATTCAAGATTAGAACCGGCCAAGTCATCGGCCTGAAAACCACTTTGCGTCAAAAGCGGATGGAGGATTTTTTCGCGCGTCTCGTGAATCTGGCTCTGCCCCGGGTGAAAGATTTTCGCGGTTTGGATCTCAAAAATATAGATGAAAGGGGAAACTTGAACATCGGTTTCAGGGAGCAAAACGTTTTTCCGGAAATAGATATGGAAAAATCCAAGGTTAATTTTGGCATCCAGGTGACAATCGTTCCGCGAAATAAAAATCGCGAAGCCGCGATTGATTTATACCGCCGGCTTGGGTTACCATTGAAGAAATAAAAAAAATGGCTAAAGCATCCGTTATTGCAAGAGCAAAAAAGAAACCAAAATTTAGCACCAGAGAGGTCCTCCGGTGCTTTCGTTGCGGACGGAAAAGGGGATACATTCGCGATTTCGGGCTGTGCCGCATCTGTTTTCGGGAAATGGCGTCAAACGGAAAAATCCCGGGCGTAAAGAAAGCCAGCTGGTAAGGGCGTAGAAATTTTAGATACAAAACCTCACCCCGCCTTCATTGCGCTAACAAGAATTATGAAAAACAAAAAGGAAACATTTAGATAACATTGGCATGTACATAGATTTACTGATAAAAATTAAAAACGCCCAATTGGCCGGCAAGCCGATTTTAAAAACCCCAGCCACGAAATTTGATAAGGCGGTGGCGGAAATTTTGGCCGACCGCGGTTTCGTGAAAAGAGTTGAGTTGAAAGGCAAGTCCTACAAAAAATATCTGGAGATTGAACTGGAAGGCGAAAGAAAAATAAACGGCCTCAAGTTCAAAAGTCGTCCGTCTCTCAGGAATTATTCCGGTTATAAAAATCTGAAGAAAGTTAAGGGTGGTTTCGGTACCTTGGTCTTGACGACTCCCAAAGGAATTTTTTCGGATGAACGGGCAAAGAAAGAAAAGGTAGGTGGCCAACTTCTTTTTGAAATTTGGTAAAAATATGAGTAAAATCGGAAAACAACCAATTAAAATACCGGCGGAGGTGACCGTAACGATGGCGGAAAAGAACATCAGAATAAAAAGCCCGAAAGGCGAATTGGCCGTTCCGTTGCTGGCGGGCGTTAACGCGGTCCTGGAAAATGGCGAATTAAAATTCAGCGTAAAAAGTTCTTCAAAACAGCATCGGAGCAATTGGGGGACGGAAAGAGCTCTGGTTCAGAACGCCATTAGTGGCCTCGTCAAAGAATTTGAAAAAACGCTGATTTTGGAGGGCGTGGGTTATCGCGTCACCAAGGGAGAAGAGGGACTTTCTTTAAGTTTGGGTTTCTCGCATCCAATCAAATACGCTACGCCAAAAGGTATAACCTTTGAGATTGAAAAAAACTCCATCTTGAAAGTAAAAGGTTCGGATAAGTCCCTAGTCGGCCAGGTGGCGGCGGAGATCCGAGAATTGAAGAAACCCGAGCCCTATAAAGGCAAAGGATTCCATTATTCCGATGAAGTCGTTCGCCGAAAAGCCGGCAAGAAAGCCGCCACCGCCGCCAGCGCTTAAGCAACACATAAATGCAAGAAAAAAAATCCAATCGGACTCAAAAAAGGCGGGCTTGCCGGGTCCGTAGCAAGATTAAAGGCGTTTCTTTAAGGCCGCGACTTTCGGTTTTCCGGAGCAACGCTCAAATCTACGCCCAGATTATTAGTGACGCTGACGGTAAGACCCTGGTCTCGGCCTCTTCGCTTGAATTAAAGAATAAAAGCAAAAGCAAAAAGACCGAGATCGCAAAAGCGGTCGGGAAGACATTAGCTGAAAAAGCCGCGAAAGTTGGCGTGAAAGAGGCGGCTTTTGACCGGGGCCGTTATCGCTATCACGGGCGAGTGAAAGCGCTCGCCGAGGCGGCGAGAGAAAGCGGTTTAAAGATATAAGGGCTTGATTGAAGAATTCAAGCCGAAGGTGTAGAATTCTTCAGCATCAAACCTTACCCAGCCCCGGTTTTTATGAAAATACAAGAAAACAAGACAAACATGGATTCAAGAATAAACAGTCGTGTACACATCAAACCCCGATTTAAAAACTGGGGCTGTGTGCTCTTTATTGTGGCTGAATTTTGTTCGCCACGATATGGCTCCAAAATTCAGACAATAGAGGCATGAATTATCAAAACATAAATCGTTCCAACTCAAAATTTAAAGGGAAAAAGAGCGAATTTCAGGATAAGGTCTTGGAAGTGCGGCGCGTCACCCGCGTTATGGCCGGCGGCAAGCGATTCAGTTTCCGCGTGACTGTGGTGGTGGGCGACGGCAAGGGTAAAGTGGGTGTTGGTATCGCCAAGGGATTAGATGTAGCCGCGGCGGTGGACAAGGCCAAACGCCAGGCGCAGAAAAATATCATTATCGTGGACCTGAAAGATAATCGCGCCGTGCCCCACGATGTGGAAGCGAAATACGGCGCGGCGAAAGTTCGGATCAAACCGGTCCGTCCGAATCATGGTTTGATTGCCGGCGGTTCGGCCCGCGTCGTACTGGAGATGGCCGGCGTTAAAGACGTTTCGGCGAAAATTCTCGGCCGCACGACTAATAAACTCGCCAATGCCATGGCGACCATCGCGGCTCTCAAAAAAATCCAAAAACCGTTCATCAAACATGCAAATTCACGAACTTAAAACCAAATATCGGATGATGAAAAAGAAACGGGTTGGCCGCGGCGGCAAGCGCGGCACCACCTCCGGCAAGGGCCAGAAAGGCCAAAAATCCCGCTCCGGCCACCGGATCCGCCCGGCCGAAAGGGATATCATCTCCAAATTCCCCAAACTGCGCGGCGTGAAGAACCGCTCAAGAACGGAACCGGCAACAGAAATCAACGTCGGCGATTTGGGTAAAATCGCGGCTGGCGGGAAAATTGATAAAAAAATCCTTCTGGAGACGGGTATAATTAAAAGAATTTCGGAGTCCGTTAAGGTTCTGGGTAACGGCGAATTGAAGGAAGCGGTAATTCTGGAAGGCATTCCGGTTTCGGCCGGCGCCAAAGTCAAAATAGAGAAGGCCGGCGGATCCGTGAAATAAAAGAAACAATGAACATAAAAAAGATGATATATCCTCGGTCGGGAATGAAGGTGGGGTGCGCAATATTATAGTTGCTCACTGCGTTCGCAAATAACATTGGCATGGGTAAGAAAAAAATCGTTCAAAAATCAAAGGAAGAGACGATAAAGGAAGCCGCATCGGCGGAGAAAGCCGTTTCTAAACAAACGGCCTCCGTGCCCAAACAGCATTGGGAAAACGGCCGGATTTACATTCAGGCCACTTACAATAACACGATTGTTACGGTGACTGACGACAAAGGCAATGTAATTACCTGGATGTCGGCCGGTTCTCTCGGATTTTCCGGACCGAAAAAAGCGACGCCTTTTGCCTCTTCTAAAGTCGCCGAGGCGATTGCCCAGAAACTTGAAAAGACGGGTCCGAACACGGTGGAAATTTTCGTGCGCGGCGTGGGTAGCGGTCGAGATTCGGCTATCCGCTCCTTCGCCGGCAAGGGTTTGAATATTTTATCCATTAAAGACGTGACCCCAATTCCTCACAACGGCCCAAAACCGAAAAAAGTGAGAAGAGTATAAAATAAAACAACATGCGACGAATCAAAGAGAAAAAAGAAAGAGCGTTAGGCATTAAACTTTTTTTGAAAGGTGACCGATGCAATTCGCCGAAGTGCGCGATGGTGCGCCATCCGTACAGGCCGGGCCAGCACGGCCAGGCGCGGCATAATGTTTCCGATTTTGGCCGCCAGCTTCAGGAAAAGCAGAAAATCCAGCTTCTCTACGGTTTGAATAATCGGCAGATGCTGAAAATGTTCCGCAATTATTCCAAAGAAGAGATTCTAAATAAGCTGGAAAGCCGCTTGGATCACGTGGTATTCCTTTTGGGTTTTGCCAAATCGCCGCGGATCGCCCGCCAATTGGTTTCCCACGGCCACATTCACGTGAACGGCCGAAAGGTGACAATTCCTTCTTATTATGTTAGGATGAAGGACATTGTTGCCGTGCGGTTGGAGTCCCGTCCGGCGAAGATTTTTGAAGATATTCAACTTCGTTTGAAGCAATACACCCCGCCCGAGTGGCTTAAGCTCAAAGCGGAGGAATTGAAAGGCGAGTGCGTGGCGAAACCGCCGGCGGTCGGAGCGCAGTTGCCTTTTGATATTAACGTGGTCGGTCAATTTTATTCTCGTTAGAATGGAATATGATCCCGTTAGAGACAACAAAACTATGGAAATTACAAACACTATGAATAATAAACAAGTCGCAAAAAAAAGAAATAACCAAGACATCACGGATGCGCCCGTTTGGCACATCCTGTCTCTAACGGGATGAAATACTCGCATTTAAGCGAAGCAGTAGAGATAAAGAAGATTTCCGAAAAGAACAATATCGGCATTTTTCATATTGAAGGGCTTTACGCCGGCTACGGCGTAACATTGGGAAACGCTTTCCGAAGGGTGCTCTTGTCTTCTTTGCCGGGAGCGGCGATTACCCAGATCAAGATTAAAAATGTGGACCATGAATTTTCCACCTTGCCGGGCATGATGGAAGATATCGTGGAGTTCACTTTGAATTTGAAGAAGGTTTGTTTTCATTTTGACGCCGACGAGCCGCAAACTCTTAAACTTCGCGTGAAAGGCGAGCGCGAGGTGAAGGCGGAAGATATTGAGTCCAGCACTCTCGTGCGGGTCATCAACAAGGACTTGCATTTGGCGACCCTGACTAAAAAAATTGCCGATTTGGATATGGAACTCACCGTGGAAAAGGGTTTGGGTTACGTTATGTCCGAATCCCGCCGTATGGAAAGATTGTCGGTGGGAACCATTGTACTGGACGCGATATTTTCACCGATCGTGCGCGTGGCGTTTCACTCGGAAGACATGCGGGTGGGGGACCGCACCGATTACAATCGTTTGAAATTGGAGATTGAGACCGACGGTTCCATCAGTCCCTCGGAGGCGCTCCACAAAGCGAGCCACATTTTGAGAGACCACTTTGAGAAAACGGCGGCGGTGGAGGTGACGCCGGTGGAAAAAGCGGAAAAAATCGAAAAGAAAAAGAAACAATGAACATAAAAAAGATAATATATCCTCGGTCGGGAATGAAGGCGGGGTGCTCGTTTATAGTAAAATAAACTTCGCATGCGCCATTTGCACAAAGGCAGAAAATTCGGTTTGAAGACCGGTCCGCGCCGGTCGTTTTTGAGGATATTGGCCAATAATTTAATCAGCCATGAGCGGATTACGACCACTGAAGCGCGCGCCAAGGAATTGAAGGGCATTGTTGAACGCTACGTGACCTACGGCAAGCAGCAGAATCTGACCGGTTTGAGAATGCTTCTGGAAAAATTACCGAAAGCGGCGGCTTACAAAATTTACCACGAAATCGCCCCGCGCTATAAAGAACGGAAAGGCGGTTATACTCGGGTGACGAAGAAATCAGTCCCGCGGAAACACGACGGTTCCAAAATGGCGGTTATTGAATTTATGAAATAATTTATGAACTACGAAATTGACGCGAAAAATAAAAAATTGGGACGGCTTTCCTCGGAAATCGCCGTGATTTTACAGGGCAAGAAAAGTCCGAAGTATAATCCCCGCATTTTGGGAGAGGACCGGGTAATCGTGAAGAACGCTTCCCAAATGGCGTTCACGGGAAAGAAAACCGAGCGGAAGATTTACTACCGCCACGCCGGGCCTTTGGGCCATCTGAAGAAGAAAAAATTTACCGATGTTTTCAGAAAAAATCCGGGCTGGGTTTTGCGCCACGCGGTGCGGTTAATGCTCCCTAAAAATCGTCTGAACGCCAAGCGTTTGAAAAATTTAACGATTGAAAAATAATATGCCTACGGAAAAAAAGCCGAGCAAGCGTAAAACCGGCGAATCGGCCGTAAAAGAAAAATACATTGAGGCGATAGGCCGCCGGAAAACCGCGGTTGCCCGCGTGCGTCTTTTCTCCGGCCGCAAAGCGTCAAGCAAGACCCCGGAATTAATGGTGAACGAAAAACCGTTTTCGGATTATTTTCCGCTGGCTAAACTCCAAAAAACCGTTCTGGCTCCTTTTGACGAGCTTTCCCTGAAAGAATATCACGCGACGGTGTTCGTGGGCGGGAGTGGCTTAAACGCCCAGGCGGAGGCGATCCGGCTCGGTTTGGCCAGAGCGCTCACGGCCTTAAATCCGATTTGGCGTTCTAAATTGAAATCCCTCGGTTTTTTGAAACGCGATCCCAGGAAAGTGGAGCGCAAGAAATACGGCAGCCGGAAAGCCCGGAGGCCCCAGCAATGGCGGAAACGTTAAGAAGATTCCAACGTACCAGGGAGGATTTTACATGCGAATATTGCGGCGGAACGGTGGTTGGCGATGGTTACACTAATCATTGTCCTCGTTGTTTGTGGAGTAAACACGTGGATGTAAATCCCGGCGATCGCGCCGCCCGTTGTAAAGGGATGATGAAACCAGTGAGCGCGGAAACAAAAAGGGGCGGTTATGCAATCCTCCACCAATGTATTGTCTGCGGTTTCCAAAAAAGAAATAAGGTTACAAAAGACGATAATCTCGATTTTTTATTTTAAACCCGCTTCCAAGAGAATCCCGTTTGATTTCAGAATGTAGAGTGTATTTCCATAAACAAGTATTTTTTTAACTCCGTCGGTTACCGGATAAATATTCTGCGGGGTTCTTTTTTCCAATTCCGCGACAAAAATTTTGTCGCCGCTTAACACTAAGCCGTAATTAGATATATCGCTTAGCCACTCAAAGTCCTTAATGCCGCCGTTGCCGGACGGAAGGGTCCACTCATCGCCGCTTTTCACATCCCCATCGGCATAGTAGTCACTTAAAACCAAAAGAGACAAGGTATTATTTTTTGAGGCGATGATTAATCTTTTTTCGTCCGGCGCCAGAGAAAAATCCGCCGCGTTTTTATCCAGGGTTTTCAATATTTTTGATGACCGGTCATACATAAGCAACGTTCCGTCGTTTTCCAGGAAAAATATAAAAGAGCCGCTCGGGCTGGCCTTCATTTTTACTATGGAAGCCGGCGGAGGTTTCAACGCGTAAATATTCGCGGTTTGGAGCAGAAGATTGAAAACGGTTAAATTGCCGGCGGCATCTTCCGTAAAGGCCTCATTATTACTTGTCGCGGCGCTCACGGTGCTTGTCGCGCTTAAGAATTCTTCCAATCTCATTCGTTTCAGGTCCAGCGCGTAGAGGGCGTTCTTCGTGACGAGCAGGATTTTATTGCCGTTGAAGGGATGAAAAAGAAAATTTTTCGGGGTTTCTGTTCCCGTAAAATTCAATTGACTTTGCCTTAAGGAGTTGAATAAATCAACCAGATTAACGGATGCTTCGGGATTTTCCAGGTCGGTCAGGAAATAATTTTTACCATCGCTTGTGAGTATGAAATTAAAATCGGGATTGCTTAAAATCATCTTCTGCCCGCGAAGAGTTCGGCCATCCCAAATCAGAGTTTTGTTTTTCGTAAGCATGACCGCGCCTTGGTTCGTGAGCCAAAAATCCGAAACGGAGCTTGTGGTTACTTCCTTGAAAGACCAGGTTTCTGGCCAGAGTTTGACCTGGCTCGCGGAGGCAACGACCGCTTCGCCGACGGTTAATTTCTTTTCCCACGGAAAATAACCCGACTTGTTTAGGATGATTTTATATTCGCCCGGCGCGAGTTTGGAAATTAAAACACCACTTGTGATAAATCCCGGCGAGACATCACGAACCTTGCCGTTTATCTCAACCGTCGCGTCTGACGGAGCGTATCTCAAAAACAAGGAGCCGGTTTCCACGACTTTCAGATTTTTCAGGTCCAAAACCCAGCCCTGGGCGGTAATGAGGAGGTAGGCGCCCAAAATGATAAAAACCAGAATGAGCGAATAGAAAAACAACCGGCGGGTTTTGAAAAGCATTGCTTTAATAATATAATGGAGGCGAGATGGTTCGGCAAACAAAAAATGAGGAGAGGTTCGTCGTGCAGGGCGGCCGGCCGTTGACGGGCGAGATTAAACTGGCCGGCGCCAAGAACGCGGCGACGAAGATGCTCGTGGCCTCCCTTCTTACCGACGAAGAATGCGTTTTTGAAAATTTTCCCAAAATTGGTGATGCGGAGGCAACGAAAGAACTTTGCGCGGCGCTGGGGAGTGAAATCAAATCCATTGATTCTTATCTGGTGATTAAGACCCCAATGATAAAAAACACGCGGGTTATTTCTCTGCATCAGCGGAACAGAATTCCGATTTTGGCGCTCGGGCCGCTCCTGAATCGGGCGGGCGAGGCCGAGGTGCCAATCGTGGGCGGCGACAAGATCGGGCCACGGCCGGTGAATATGCACTTGGAGTCGTTGAAAGCGCTCGGCGCCCGGATTGAAATCGGCCCCGATTCTTACAAAGCCAAAGTTCACGGAAGATTGAAAGGAGCTCTTATCACTTTGAAATATCCGAGCGTGGGGGCGACCGAACAAATTATTCTCGCCTCGGTTTTGGCGGAAGAGAAAACCGTGATTATAAACTCGGCGGTGGAGCCGGAAATTATGGACTTGATAAAAATGCTCCAGAAGATGGGAGCGATTATTGAACTTGGCACGAACCGCGCGATTACGATTTACGGGGTGGAAAAATTGCGCGGGGCGCGGCACAGAATTCTGCCCGATAGGAATGAGGCCGTTTCTTTCGCCTGTCTCGCAGTCGCGACGAACGGCCGCATTTTGGTGAAAGGCGCGGAGCAGGAACATCTCATCACTTTCTTGAATAATTTGAGAAGAATCGGCGGCGAATACGAGGTGACGGAGGACGGCATTCTCTTCTGGCGGGCGCGGCCCTTAACCGGAATAAAACTGGAAACCGACACGCATCCGGGTTTCATGACTGACTGGCAGCAACCGTTTCTTACCATGCTCACGCAAGCAAGCGGAGAATCGGCTATCCACGAAACGGTTTATGAAGACCGCTTTGGTTATGTCAAAGACCTGAATTTAATGGGGGCGGATATCAAAGTATTAAAGACGTGCGTCGGGAAATTGCCCTGCCGTTTTAAGAATAAAGATTATCCCCACAGCGCGGTGATTCACGGGCCGACGCCGCTTCACGGAATGGCGCTGACCGTGCCGGACTTGCGGGCGGGCATCGCTCACGTGCTTGCGAGTTTGATTGCGGAGGGGGAGTCCGAAATCAAAGGTGTTCACGAAATTGACCGCGGCTACGAAAAAATCGTGGAACGGTTGAGTTTTTTGGGGGCGGACATAAAACGAATTAGTTGATTCAATGCGAGCCCCGGCACGCCGAAAAAGTGTGCGCTCCGGGCCGCTAGGCCAAGTCTTACCCACTTTTTCAGCGTACCGAGCCTCCTTTTTATCTTAACTATTTTATATCCGCTATTTATATCGAGAGTAGATAATATAACCCATCATTTTGTGGGGTTTTCGAATATTTGACATATCTACGTATTAGGTGTATAATTTTAACATTGAACATTAATAACGCCTATCTGGAGTTTCCGAAAAGGAGTAGGAAACGAAAGTTGGGCATAATATAAGGAGATGATTATATGGAAACCATGCTTAGGTTGATTTCCGCCGGCAGTTCGATCGTAATCGATGTCGTTGATGGTTCAGAAATCTTGTCTAAGGCGAAAGAAATGTTCGTTTGGATCGATTCTGATTTCATCGGTTATGGTGCAGATGAAGCCGGGTCAGCCACGAAGGAAACGCCGGTCGCCGTGTACGAAATGGTGGAAAACGCCACTTTCGCGCAGATGTTCGGATCATTAAATTCCGATTTGGACAAATTGTGTCTCACTCAGGATCAGATCAAGAATTTCGTGAAGAAATACCGAAATTGGCTCCGAACGGACGGTTACGGAACCTTCTTCCTCTTTAAGAGCAAGAATAATTTCTTCGTCGCCTACGTGTACCTGTTTTCGGGCGCTGGGCTCGAGGTTTGCGTGTACCGTTTCGGGCGCGACTTCGTTTGGCGTGTCGAGTGCAGGCATCGGATCGTTGTTCCGCAACTGGCTTGATTCTTTTGCTCTTTATTCTTCAGTTCAATCCCTCTGACTCTTTGAATTTTCGAGTCGGAGGGATTTTTTGTATAATAAATATGCAATCCGGAAATATCTTGCGGCCAAGGCTTCAAGTGGCGGTTGCTGAAAATCGAATCCCGGAGTTTTGCCGGATACGTTTTGCAAAAGAGAGGATGCGGTTCTTCAAAATAAAAAAACAGCCAGTTGGTGCGGTTAGCTGGAGGACTTAAAGGTCCCGAATAAGATTCAATCCGGAGAATATTCGACGGATGGTGGTGCAGACGGCTATTCGCACATTTTCTTCGTCGCCAACGTGAACCTGGATTCGGACGCTAAGCTCAAGGTAAACGTGAACCGATTCGAGAACGACAACGTTTGGAATGTCGAGAACAGGCATCGGATCGTTGTTCCGAAACAAGCTGTTCCTTCCGCCCTAATGGGCGGGAGTTTTATTTTCAATGCCCTTTTTCCATCCTCCGATCATACGGCCGAGCTCCTCGATTTTTTCGGATATTTCGATATATTTTTTGGAATCAATTTCTTTCGTATCCCAAGCCAATTGGAGGAAAAACTTCACCAAATCTATTTTCTTGATTGCCGTTGAAAGTGCGGGCGGTTTTTCCCGGATGGGCAGATAGCTTGCGACGAAAACATTCTCTATAATTTCAAGGAAAAAAGAGTCAATTTTCGCCCCGAGAGTATAACGCGAAATTCGGTGAAAATTCTGGACGATTTCCCGCCATAACTTGTAAGTTATCAACAGCTTCTGGATTATCGGCAGTTGGTTCCGTCGGGGGGGGGGGTTAACTGGCGGTTTAATATTGTTGGATTCATATGTTTGAAGAAATAATAAAAATAGAAAACT
>CAYISE010000012.1:0-20268 GCA_964366055.1 uncultured Candidatus Saccharibacteria bacterium | reverse complement strand
GTTCCTTAAACTTTTCCGCGCACGGGTGGTGGGGCAAGGAAAAGAATTTGTCCGCCGAAAAATCCGTCCGTCCGAAAGTTTTGGGGGCGAAGCCCAAGCAGGCGGGCAAAAAGGAAGGGGGTTGGGGGGAATTCCGCTTTTCCTTTGCCAAATCAAAATGAGGCCAGCCCCGCCACCTGTCTGAATACTTGGAAGGCAGGACACCACAGAAAAATACTCTTTTCATTAAGAGAAAAAATCCGGCGCGCGCAAAATGAAAAGAGCAAAGAGTATTTTTCTGTGGTGTGGCGAGCGGAGCGAGCGGTGGCGGGGCTGGCTTCCTTGGTCTGGTTTCGTTCAGCAGTTTTTGATAAAATAGGTTCTAGCCAAACTGTAAAGACACACCAATTAGAAATATAGAAAATAAGAAAATAGAAAAGAAAATAAGAAAATAGAAAAGAAAATAAGAAAATAAAATTTCTTTTTAATGACCGAGCCGAAGATTATCTATGAGGACAATAATTTTCTGGCAGTGGATAAGCCGGCTGGACTTCTTGTTCACAAAACATATAACCCAAAGCATGAAGCAAGAAAAGAGCCGACTTTGGTTGAATGGCTCCTTAAAAGATATCCCGAGATACGGAACGTTGGCGATGAGCCGGAAACGCGGCCGGGGATTGTGCATCGGCTGGATAAAGACGCTTCCGGGCTGCTTCTCGTGGCCAAAAACCAGAAATATTTTGAATATTTGAAATCGCTTTTTCAAAAACAGCAGATTGAAAAAAAATATCTCGCTTTCGTTTTTGGAAGGCTGAGTCCAAAGGCCGGCGTTATAGAGAAGCCGATAGGCATTAAAAGCGGCACAATAAAAAGAAGCGTCCATTCGGAAAAGATGGCGAAGGCCGCGACCACCGTTTATAAAGTCATAAAAGAATTAAGAGATGAGGAGGCGGATTTTTTTTCTTTGCTTGAAATAAGGCCCGCTACCGGCCGCACTCATCAAATTAGAGTGCATCTTTCAAGCATTGGTCATCCGCTCGTCGGCGATAAGCTGTACGGCAGAAAAAAACAGCCATTATGGACGGCGCGGCTGATGCTCCACGGTTATTCTTTGGGATTTAGAGCCGCGGATGGCCAGCGCATACAAATAGAAGCTGAACCGCCTCGCGACTTCAAGCGAATTCTTGGATGTTTGCGCCCAATTTGACATTTCTCTACTTATCCACAGCCGGACTTTTGAACGGTCATTGATTATGGCGTATAATTTATATGTTAATTTCTAAAACTTTATAATAATGCCAGTTGAGCGCATAGAAAAACGCGGGCCGCGTCCGGCCAAAAAAGGATTTACCCTTGTAGAGCTGATAATTGTTATCGCGGCGGTGGCGATATTGTCCACAGTGGTTTTACTTACTTTGAACCCCGCTGAGATGATCAAACGAGCAAGAGACGCGCAGAGAATCAGCGACTTGCAGACAATAAAAAGAGCGCTCTCTTTATACATAACAGATGTTTCTTCTCCGACAATCGCAAAAAGCGGGAGCGCTTGTTATACCTCTGTCACTTCCACGATAAGCGCGAGCTGCGGCGGCAGGCATAATACCACGAGCCAGGGAACAAGTACTGATGTCAATCTAGTCAAGGTAAATGGCACTGGCTGGGTGGGATCAGACGGCACTGCCGGCGGCCCGGATCTTACTAAAATCAGCGCGGGTGCTCCAATAAGCCAGTGGCCCAAGGATCCAGTAAACAACACAACCTATTTTTATTCTTATGTGGCTAGCACAACCAGTAATTTCTTTGAGCTTAATGCCGATATGGAGAGCGCGAAATATCGGAGCGGCGGGCCCGATGACGTGGAATCAAAAGACGGCGGCAGCAATTCAACGGTATATGAGGTAGGCACTGCCCAGGGCCTTAATTTTTAATCCAAAACAGTTATCCACAGCCACGCTTTGGCGGGCATAAGGTATGTTATAATAAAGTTGATATTAAAAGGTCGGTTTTAGAAGATTTATTACTAAATGAAACGGAATAAAGAAGAAAATCTGCGTCGCCATGCAAAAGGATTTACCTTAATTGAGCTCTTGATTGTGATAGCAATTCTCGCGGTGTTGTCAGTGGTCGTTATCCTGACCTTAAATCCAGCAGAGCTTTTGAGACAGGCCAGAGATTCAACCAGAGTTTCTGATATGGCGACCTATAAGAGCGCGATTGCCTTGTATATGGCCGACGTTACTGCACTCAGCATAGGATCCAACACTTATTGCTACATGCATGCTTCTTCGACGGGGCCTGTGTGCACGACAGATGGTCGTTTTGCTGCGGGTACTGCCACAACTTCTGCTTCGCAAAGCGTTAGTACGGGAAGTGGTTGGATTCCAATTAACTTCGGCAGTATCAGCTCTGGAGCGCCGATATCTGTTGAGCCGGTTGACCCGACGAATAACAGCACCTATTACTATGCTTATAGGCCCGGATCTGGCGGAACGACCTACAAGATTACCGTCAATATGGAAAGCACAAAGTACAAGCAGGGCGGAAGCAACGACGTAGAATCAACTGACGGCGGTATCTCCGCCTCAATCTACGAAGTAGGCACTGACCTGGCCCTTTAATGGATGCCACTAGTTGATAAGTTCAGTATTGTACTATTAGGGTTGATTTTAGGAGCGCAGGTTTGCCGGCGCTCCTTTTTTCTTAGATACGCCGCGTTTGCTTGGCGATTAAGTGCTGCCGGGATTTTGGGCGTTTCGCTGTATTGGGCATGGCAGCAGTACCGGCTGTGGCAAGCAGACGCTCTTTTAAAGTTTTTTTTTCCTCCTTATCAGGGCTGGGGATATTTTTTTTCTTATGTTAGCCAGAGGATTTTCGCGCCCTGGCTTATCTCGCTCTTGGCAGCGATATTCATAAGCCGCGTTGCCGGATTTTTTAACAGGAAATACGGGGAACGGTTTTTTGAATCCGAAGAAATTCCCCTTATGGCTTTGGGCATATTTCTGACCGGCTATCCGGGCTTTTTATTCTATTTAATACTCATTTTTATAGGCGGAATTCTACTTTCTACTTTCTATTTTCTATTTTCCCGCGGCCGCGCTCCGCTTTATTATTTTTGGCTGCCGATGGCGATATCTGCTATACTTATAAAGAATTGGCTTATTCCCCAGCCGTGGCTGGATATCTTTATTTTATAAAGGGCTTTGCCCAAAAATCAGATTCGCCAGCTGGCGAAGAATGATTTTTGGAAGCAAAACCTTTACCCCGCCCTTTCTTTATCTGCACAATAAAATGATTACCAATAAAACAAAAAATCAGAAAAAGCATAAGATAGACCCTTATTTCGAAAGGGCGGGGTGCTCAATTTTGTGGCTAAATTTCCTTCGCCGCAGAATTGGCTCGGAAATTTAGACAAAATTGGCATGCGGCTTCCTATCCCTCTCCAACAACTTAAAGAGAAATTGATTCAGGATAATCTACTCACCCCAGAACGGTTTGATGTCTTGACGGCTGAAGCGGAGCGGAAAGAGCAAAACCTGATTGACCTTCTTGTTTCCGAGGGGATTGCCGACATTGCCTATTTAAACAGCTTTGTCGCGGCCTCTTTGGGGGTGGAGCTTGCGAATCTCTCTCGCCGGCCGATTGACGAACAGGCCCTGAAATTGCTTTCCGAGGAAATCGCGCGGCAGCGCCGGGTAATTGTGTTCAATCGCGAGGCGGACGGCGCGCTGGATGTGGCAGCGGCGGATCCTTCCGATTTGGAGACCATTGAGTTTTTAAAACAACATCTCAAGGCGAAAATCAGGCCTTTTTACGCGACTCCGGAAGATCTCCAGCGAGGATTTTCGGTTTACGGCTTAGAGGCCGCCAGCGATTTCAAGAAAATCATAGAAGAGAATATTCAGGCCTCTCTCCGGAGCCAAACCAAAAGCGCCGCGGAAGCGGCTGCCGAGCTGCCGATCGTGGCGATCGTAGATAATCTCCTATCCTACGCCGAATCGCTCAGGGCTTCCGATATCCATCTCGAAATTTTGGAGGAAACAACAATGGTCCGTTATCGGATTGACGGCGTTCTATACGAAATGATGAGAATTCCCAAAACAGTTCATCCGGCTTTGGTCGCGCGGATTAAGATACTGGGCGGGCTCAAGATTGACGAACACTATAAACCGCAGGATGGGCGCTTCCGTCATCAGATTGTGGGGCAGATTATTGACATCCGCGTCGCAGTGATGCCGACCTATTACGGCGAAAAAGTGGAAATGCGGCTTCTGGAATCAAGCCAGAAGCCGCTGTCGCTCGAAGAATTGGGAATGCTTCCCAAAATAGCGGAGGTCGTAAGCGAAAATTTGAAAAAGGCCTACGGAATGATTTTAAGTTGCGGGCCGACTGGTTGCGGGAAGACGACCACTCTTTACGCTCTTATGAACATTTTAAACAAGCCCAATGTTAATATTGTCACCATTGAAGATCCGATTGAATACAATATGCGCTACATAAACCAGTCGCAGATAAACCCTCAGGCCGGAATCACTTTTGGCTCCGGGCTCCGGGCGCTCTTAAGACAAGATCCGAATATCGTCATGGTCGGCGAGATCCGGGACAAAGAAACCGCCGGCATTGCCATCCAGGCGGCTTTAACCGGCCACCTGCTTCTTTCTTCGCTTCATACCAATGACGCTCCAACCGCTATTCCGCGGCTCATTGATTTGGAAGCCCCGCCGTTTCTGGTCTCTTCGGTTTTAAACCTAATTATCGCCCAGCGATTGGTGCGACGGATTTGTTTGTCGTGCATATATTCGCAGGAAGCCGGCCGAGAAGTCAAAGAAGTCATCATAAAACAGCTTAAAGAGTTGAAGGTGCCAGCGCCAGAATCACGAGTGCCAAAGATTCTATATCGCGGCAAAGGCTGTCTCGCCTGCGGCAATACCGGTTATCGGGGCCGGCTGGGAATTTTTGAGATTGTGGAATCTACTGATAAAATAAAGAAAGTCATTACTGACCCGCGCTTTAGCGCGGAGGCATTACGGGAGGAGGCGAGAAAAGAGGGTAGTGAAACCATGTTTGAAGATGGGTTGGCGAAGGTGCAATTGGGGCTTACGACGATTGAAGAGGTGCTAAGAGTGATAAGAGAGTAAGAAATAACCCACCAATGGACACCAATATAAAATCAATAAGTACCAAAAGTACCAAAAGAATTAGTGTTACTTAGTTTAATATTAGTGAAATTTTAGTGGAATATCATGCTTTACCACTATCTTGCGTCGGACAAAGAGGAAAAAATTATAGAAGCCGATTTTGACGCGGATAATTTAGGCCAGGTACTTCAATACTTAGCAGGAAGAGGCCTGCGGCCGATTGCAGTTAATCTTTTAAAAGAAAAAGGCGGCGGCATTCGGGGAATTTTTGGGGGCATCAAAATTGCGGACAAGATATTTTTAACTAGATATTTATCGTTAATGCTCAGAGTAGGAACCGATCTTCTTTCGGCGATTAATATCTTGATAGCTGATTTTGATAATCCCGTGATGAGGAATTTGCTTTTGGAAGTCAGGGATAATTTAAGCCGCGGCAGGCCCTTTTATGAAACGTTCGCAAAATATCCGAAAATATTTTCTCCGGTTTTTATAAATCTCGTAAAAGCCGCGGAGGCAAGCGGCAATCTTCAAAAAACGTTTGAGGAGCTAAGCGTCTCCCTGGAGCAAGAAGCCGAACTTAGGGGGCGCATTCAGTCAGCGCTTATATATCCGATTGTTCTTCTCGTAATATCGCTTTTGGTTTTCGTATTTCTATCTACTTTTGCGCTGCCGAAGATTGCAAAGGCATTTTTGGAATCCGGCGTAAATCCTCCATTTTTTTCCCGAGTCGTTTTCGGGACCAGCCTTTTTTTGAAAAACCATCTAATTGCCTTCCTGACAACTATTTTTATTATCTGCGGACCGGGCATATATTTCTTCTGGAAAAATCCAGTCGGCCGCCGCCTAAGCAGTCAATTTTTTTCTAGACTGCCAGTGATAAAAAAGATTAATCGCGACCTTGCCATTCAGCGGTTCGCCAGCACGTTCGGCGCGCTAATGAAAGCCGGCCTCCCGGTCATTGAGGCGATTCGGATTACCGCGGACGTTGTGGGAACGCAGAAATTTCGTTTAAGCCTCCTTCGCATCGCTGACGAGGGTTTGGCAAAGGGGTTAACTATTGGCGACGCCTTTCGCAGGGAAACAGTATTCCCAAAGGCGGTAACGAACTTGGTGGCAATCTCCGAGAAAGCAGGGCACCTTGACGAGGTGCTCCACACCTTAGCCGATTTTTACACAACAAACATTAACGCAAGCGTGCGATCGCTCGTCTCTGTTTTGGAACCGATCCTCCTTATAGTGATGGGGTTATTGGTTGCTTCAATTGCTTTGGCAGTGATTGTGCCAGTTTACCAATTAACAGCCCAGTTTTAAACCTGAAACCTGAAACCTGAAACTTGAAACCTAAAATATGAAATCCGAAGCCCAGAACACAGAGTAATTTGATTTAATGTTCCAAGTTCCAAGTTCCAAGATCCAAGATTATAAAAGAGGGTTTACTGTGTTTGAACTTTTGATAGTGCTTGGGTTTGTTGTTATTTTAAGCATTGTCGTTCTTCCAAGTCTCTATGGGCGGCGCAGCCGAATCGACCTTGACAACACCACAAGACAGATTGTCGCGCTCCTCAGAGAAGCGCAGAGCCGTTCCATGGCGCAGGCATCAAGCACTTCGTGGGGAGTGCGTTTTGAAAACAGCACTACTACAACCCCGTTCTATGCCCTGTTCGCCACCTCGTACGCGACTGGCACGAGAATCGGCTACTACCGACTCCCTCCGTCAATTCGATACGCCACCTCGAGCGTTGCCGAGGGGGGATTCTTAGACATCACCTTCGCGCAGATTACCGGCCTCCCTTCAACCTCAACGTCTATCATACTCGAGCTCACGACGAGCGGGGGGGGCGCGAGCGGGCCGAGCGTCACGCGGTCGGGGAGCGGGAAAATTTTCTTTGATGATTTCAACAGGTCCAGCTTATAACGCCGCGGCTATATGAAAAATTTGTTCTCTCGCCAATCCGCCATTGCCTTCGCTGTCGTTTTCCTCTTTTTTGGAGGGCTTGCGATTTTCGGAGTGAGCGTGCCGTTTGTCCCTTCGGGATGGGCGCTGCCTACGGCGCATGCAGTCGCGGACGATGCCTTGATGGTCTACGACACATACATGACAACTTCCACCCCAAAGTACCGGCTCTGGGATGGAACCTCGTGGGGCGGAGAACAGTTCGCGAACGACGTGAACGGCGAGATTCGGCACATGGTCTTGAAGTACGCTCCCACAAGAAATGAGGCAATCCTTGCGACTCTGGGTTCAACCGGAGAAGTGCAGGCGCAGGTGTGGAACGGCACGAGTTCAGCATGGGGGGCAGTCACAACTCTCGGAACGGTTGCAGACTTAAATGGCAACCGCGATAATCAATCTCAATACCGCGGCTTTGACCTTGAGTACGAAACAATTTCCGGAGATGCAATCGTGGTCTTTGGCGACGGCACCGCTGATCCTGACTACCGCGTATGGAACGGTACGACTTGGAGCGCGCCGGCTGACATCAATGTGCCTACCACAGGCATGCCTGCCTGGATTGAACTTGCCTCATCTTTCGGCAGCGACGGACTTACGATGATTCTGGTTGACGGGAACACCGACATCTACGCTATGCGCTGGACTGGAAGCGCATGGGACAATATGGGAGATGCGGCAGCGTGGGATGTAACCGCTTCTACGGTGTCCTACAAATCCGTTGATGTCGCTTTTGAACGTACCTCCGGCGACATAATGTTTATGTGGGGAGATTCCACGAGCACCGACCAGTACTACCGCACTTGGAGCGGCACGACCCTAAGCTCCTCAACTCTCCTTGATAATCCCAATGCCGCAGGCGTTGATCGGTGGGTAAGGCTTGTTTCTGACCCTGCTACAAGTTCTAACAAAATAATGTTCGGCGTGCTTGACGCCGGCAGCGACCTCAACACTTTTGAATGGGACGGCTCCGCGTGGAGCGCGGTGCATGCGGAGCACGATGACGCGACGGAAAACGTTCTTGATTTCAACTTTGACATAACCTATGAAACCCATGCCTCAAATTCCGGAGTGGCATGGGTTGTGTGGGGAGACGGCGCAACCGTTGCAAGCAGAAGATACAGCGCTGGCTCGTGGGCAGCTTCTTCCACGCGCGGCGACGACACCGCGGTTATCGCGCTTGAGGCGCATCCCGCAACTGGCGCGGTGTTTTCTTTGGCGTATGAAAGTGACGCCGATGGCTCGACCAACGACATCAAGGAGATGCGCCTCACGAATGGCACATCCACTTGGACATCGCAGGCCGGGGTGTGGGACGGGCCCACGGGAAGAATAAATGGATTTATGAGGATAGCGGCGGCCGGGCAGAGAAGCGGCGGCTCCGGAGCCATGATGGCGTATGACACGTATTCAATAACCTCCATACCCAAGTACCGTCTCTGGGACGGTTCTGCTTGGGGAGCAGAGCAGTCAGCCAGCCCGGTAATGGGAGAAATCCGGCATATAGCGCTGAAGTACGCTCCAACTCGGAATGAGGCAATTCTCGCGACGCTTGGTTCGCTCGGCAATGTGGATGCCCAGGTGTGGAACGGTACGAGCTGGGGAGCGGCAACCACGCTCGGCGGGAAATTAGACGGAGGCGGCGATACGTACTCGCCCTACCGTTTTTTTGATATTGAATACGAATCTATTTCAGGAGATGCGCTTGCGGTATTCGGAAGTTCGCGGTATGGCGATCCCACCTATCGCGTGTGGAACGGCACATCGTGGAGCGCTTCAACCACCCTTACCACGCCGACAAACTCTCCGTATTGGGTAGAACTTTCTTCAGCTCCGGCGAGCGATGAAATTGCGCTGATCATACTGGACTATGCTACTGACGTCTACGGCCTGCGCTGGACGGGCAGCAGCTGGGACAATATGGGCGATGCGGTAGTATGGGACCCCACCGCTTCATCGGTCTACGCAAGCGGGATTGACGTCGCTTATGAGCGGACCTCCGGAGATATCATGTTTATATGGGGGGACTCAACGTCAACCGATCAGTACTACCGCACGTATAGTTCAGGCGCGTTGAGCGGTTCCGCGCTTTTGGACAATCCAAATGCGGCGAGTTATGCGTACTGGATTGAGCTTGCGGCTGATCCCGCAACAAGTTCAAATAAAATTATGTTCGGCATGCAGGACTATAGTAGCGATCTCAACACCTTTGAGTGGGACGGCTCGGCCTGGAGCACGGTGCACCCGGAGCATGACGATGCCGTAGAGGCAACCACCAAAACGTTTTCTATTGCCTATGAAACTCATGTTTCAAATCCCGGCGTGGCATGGCTCGTGTGGGGAGACGGCTCCACAGTCGCAAGCAGAAGATACAGCGCCGGTTCCTGGGCTGCGTCCAGCACGAGAGGGGACGATACTCAGAATGTAGCGCTTGAAGCTCACCCCTCAACCGGCGCGGTGTTTGCTCTTATGTACGAGGACGGCACATCGGCGACAGACGATCTCCGCGAGATGAATCTTACAAATGGAACCTCCACCTGGACTTCGCAATCCATAATGTGGGGCGGGCCAGTGGGAAGAACTGCTGGGTTTTCAAGAATGGCTGTTGCAGGTCAACGTTATGAATCAGTTGGCGGCCTGCCGACCCAGCCCGGAACCCCGACGTATTCTAATGTAGGCACAAGCACGCTTACCGTAAGTTGGACAGCCGCAACCTCAAGCGACTACTACAAAATTGAGCGCGCTACTTCTTCCGAGAGCTATGTCCAGTTTGCGACAACTACCGCCACCTCCACTGCTGACAGCGGCCGCACCCCGAACACAACGTATTTCTACCGGCTGCGCGGCACGAATGCCCAGGGCGACGGTCCGTACAGCGCGACTTCTAGCCAGCTCATGCTTTCTGGTGCGCCGGGCACGCCGACTTACACCAGCGTGAGCACGAGCACCTTAACTGTAAACTGGACCGCGCCGACCGGCGGGGCAAGCTACTATCGGGTGGAGCGCGGCGCGAACGGCAGCGGGCCTTTCACTGAACAGGCAACTACTACCGCGCTTTTGTACAACGACTCCGGACTTACGGCTTCTACTACCTACTGGTACCGCAGCCGCGGAACGAACGCGACCGGGAACGGGCAGTACGGCGCGACCTCGAGCGTGACCACCCAGTCCGCGGCGTCGAGTTCTCCGCCGAACGCGCCGTCGCAGGATTCGCCGTCAAACGGCGTCCAAAACGTGAGCGTGACGCCGGTGTTCAAGATGACCGCGACTGATCCGGAATCCGATAAGCTCCAGTACAAGGTGACGCTCTATTCAAACAGCGGCTGCACCACCGTTGTCGCAACCTATGACCAAAGTGTGTCCCAGACCGGGTGGTCAGGCCAGAATACAACCTGTTTTTCTGGAAGTGATTGTTACACCTCCGGCAGCCAAGGCGCGTATACTGTCCAGTCCGCTCTCTCCACGAGCGCCACCTACTGGTGGAGGGCAAGCGCCAAGGATCCGTTGGGCTCCAACACCTGGATCAATTCGGCGAGCTGTAACAGCTTCACGACAACGAGCGGTTTGTGGACCACGGACAGCGGCAACTGGAGCATAAGCGGCAGTGCGCTCCTCGTAACCCCGCCGTCGGCTTCAACCACGCAGATTCACGTGACCGGCCAGAGCCAGACGAACGGCGTGATTGAGGTGAAGTTAAAGGCCTCTGCCGGCAACATCGGAGACGCAAGCCCCATTATGCGGGCTGACAGCGGGAGCAACAGGTACCAGCCGGCGGACGTTTACTACCCGGCTACGCAGCGTCATCGGATAGGAAAGACGGTCTCCGGTTCTTATACGACGATTACCTCAACCACCTATACTTTCAGCGCCGACGTGTTCTACGAGCTCCGCGGGTACATTTCCGGCTCTTCGCTCTGGTCTTGGGTAAACGGCGGAAGCGCATTGAGCGCAACGGACTCCTCGCTTTCCGGAGCGGGGTTTGTGGGCGTCGTTGCCTACAACAGCAACACGTTCACCTTTGACAATTTCGCGTTCTACACATCTTCGACTATTACCCTCAATAATCTGCCGGGAGGCGGGTCGTGGGGTATCCAGAGTTCCACCGGCACCGTTCTTTCGTGTCTCACCGGCAGCACATGGGATCTCTCTACCTACGGCGGCCAGGTCCCGATTGATTACGACAACGGCGGGGGGAAGGTTGCGGCGTGGACGAATAGTTCCTGCTTCGGAGGGCCTGCGGGCACGTACCCGCCGGCAGGACTCGCAGTCGACATCTTCGGCGGCGATACGTACAGCTACAGCGGCGGAGGCCAGGCGACGACCGTCGTGCGCGCGAGTTCCACCATCACGGTATCCCAAAACGGACTCATCAGTTTTTAGAAGCTGGAATGCTGCAAAATAAAAAATAGCTATATGAATATAAAAAAGCTTCTACTTTTTCGCAAAGGCGGTCAATCATTGATTGAGATATTGATTGCGATTGCGATCGGGTTTATCTTGATTATGGGGGCAGTTGCTGTTATCGGGCCGGCCATAAAAGGCAGCAGCCAGGCAAAGAGAGCGCAAACGGCGATTGCGCTCGGCAAAGAGCTTTTAGAAAACGTGCGGGTCTTTTCCGAAGCAAACTGGCACAACATTACGAATTTAAGCACCAGTTCCGCAAATCATTACTATCTAAACACTTCCAGTTCGCCGTTTGTCGCCGTTTCGGGCGATGAGAATGTCGCGATTGCGACAACAACGTACGTTCGCTATTTCTATATTGATGAGGTTAATCGGGATTCGGCTGGCAAAATCGTATCCGGAGGCGGCATATACGACCCTTCAACCAAAAGAATTACCGTGGCGTATAAATGGCCAGAAAGCGCGACCCGCACCATGACCATGTATCTTACAAGATCAAAAAACAATATTTTCCTTCAAACTAACTGGACTGGCGGAGGAGGGCAGGAGGGGCCGGTGACCACCACTAACAATAGATTCGGTACTTCTTCAAAAATAGATTTTACTTCCTCAACCGGGTCAATTATCATCAAGTTTCAATGAGGCAGCTACTCAAACTGGGCTTCTGAGATACATCGCTCCATTTTTGTTATAATCAATACATGTCCAGCAAAACAATTCAATTGGTCCAGCTAAAGGAGGCAAAAATTCTCTAGGAGAATTAAATATTTAAGAGAAATATGAAGAGAACCCCCACTCAAAAAAACTTTGTTCGTATTTTTATCGTTGCAGCGCTGGCTTGCTTAGCGATCTTTTTGATTTTTAAGATAGTCGAGGCCGCTACCAATATTGATTCGGTGAACCGATGGGCTTGGAACGACCTAATCGGCTGGATTGATTTTTACGGCACGGCTACAGTGAACGTAAACTCTCAGAATCTCACTGGCTACGCGAGTTCCTCTGCTGGCGATGTGTCGCTTGACTGCGCAACGACGCGCGCAGGGAACATCTGCATCACGAGCAGCTACCAGGCGACGAACGACGGCACTGGCAATCTGGCGGGATGGGGATGGAATGACGTCTACGGCTGGATTAGTTTTTGCGGCGGGCAAAGCACTTCTAGTTGCCCGGGCTCAACGATATACCAAGTAAAGATAAGTGGCGACACCGGGGATTTCCGCGATTATGCTTGGAACGATATTGCGGGCTGGATCAGTTTTTGTGGAACGCCTGGTGACGGCGGCAGCTGCGCCTCTACCACAAATGCCTATAAAGTGAATACCTCTTGGAGGACAACCTCCACTAGTGGATATTTGGATTCAACCATATACGATACCGGCGTGGCAGGGGGGGCGCAACTGAACTCAGTCATCTGGCAGGGGGATTTACCTTCAGGCACCAACGCGCGATTCAAGTTCGCGGCGAGCAATTCGTCAAGCGGGCCATGGAACTATTTAGGGCCGGGAGGCACAACCTCTACTGATGATTATTACGGCCCGGTTTCTCCAAATGTTTCGTACAGACTTGATTACACCCTGCACAGCGACAAGCGCTATTTCAGATACCGAGTGATTCTTATTTCAGATCAGACACAGCAAAAAACTCCAAGGATAGACGATATTATAGTAAATTGGAGCCCGTAAAATAGAATCTAGAAAATAGATGTACGATATTATTACTATTGGTACGGTAACGCGAGATGTGTTTCTTAGAAGCCCGCTTTTTCGGGTGGTGCGCGATCCAAAGCATTTGGAAAGATTGGATTTTCGGACTGGCGAGGCGCAGTGTTTCGCTTTAGGCGCGAAAATTGAGGTTCAAAAACCAATTTTAACCGTGGGCGGCGGAGCAGCAAACGCGGCGGTTACTTTTAGCCGCCAAGGATTCAAAGCCGCCTCGCTCTTTAAGGTCGGCCGAGACGATAATGGCCGAGCGATCCTTGCTGATTTAGAGAGGGAACGACTTATCCTACTGTCTCTTTTTGATTCCCGAATTGGCACGGCATATTCGGTAATTCTTCTTATGCCTTCCGGCGAGCGGACAATCTTGAATTACAGAGGAGCAGCTGACGATATTAAACAAAAAGAACCGTCCTTCCGGAAACTCAGGGCAAAATGGGCCTATATAAGTCCTGGCCGCATTCCTCTTAAAGTAATGGCAACAATCATCCGCCAGCTTAAGCGCAATAAGACATTTATCGCCATGAATCCTTCAAAATACTACTTGCGATTGGGCATAAGCCGATTGAAGCCGATTCTTGACGCTCTTCAGGTCATCATAGTTAATCGCGAGGAGGCGTCATATCTAACCGGTTTCGGATACGAAGAGGAACGAAAGATTTTCAAAAAATTTGATGAATTAGTGAAGGGCATTGCGGTAATGACTGATGGGCCAAAAGGCGTTTTGGTCTCGGACGGCCGCAAAATTTACAGCGCCGGCACATATAAAGACAAAAAGATTGTGGATCGAACCGGCGCCGGGGACGCGTTCGGCTCCGGCTTCATTGCCGCGCTTATGCGGAATCGCGTCCCGAACGACACAGCCATAAAAGAAGCGATCAGATTGGGATCCGCCAATGCAACGTCAGTAGTGGAGCAAATCGGCGCACAGACAGGAATCTTATATAAAAGGGAATTTGTCTCCCACAAGCGATGGGGCTATTTAAGAATTGCAACCCGATCTTTATAATGTCCGAAGCTTTTCAGAAAATTGCCAAGATTTTAAGGAGCGATCCCGAGGTGCTGGCGGGGGTTGAGCGTCGTTTAAGCAAAGTAACAGGCAAGCAAGGAGCGTTCGACGCAATAATTGAAGAAAATGAGAGTTTAATTAGAAACGCGCTTTTGACGTTGGGAGCTGCGCGGGAGGCAAACGCCAACGAAATCCTTGAAGCCTTGATATCCAAAGTTGAAGCAGATGATTATCAAATCTTTAAAAGCTTAGGCAATCCGAATTGCAAGAAAACCTGCGACTGCCAGAAGGTTGCCGAGGCCGCTTATAAAGTAGTAAATCCTCCGAGAGGTTTCTTTTTAAAATTTGATAAAGCAAAGGAAATTTTATTGAAAGAGCCTCCGCGCCAGGTTATGTCTTTTTTGGGCTACGATTCAGCTGAAAAAATGCTGGCCAACGAGGATCTCGCGGAGATTATGAGCGCTCTGCGGTTTGTAGAGGGCAATGAATGGTTAAACAGGGTCTTTTTTAAGCATTACGAAACGTTTGTGCCAGAAGATTTTGAAGAGCGGGAAATTCAAGTGAAGGCCCTGAGCGCCAAATGGGTAGAAGAATCAGGCTCATTCGTCAAGAAGAAAAAGCACAATATCAGTCATTTAAAGGAATTAGGAATAGTTTTCGTCATCCCCGCCTTACTGGGCATTTCCGGGGAAATTTTGCGCATGTTCGTACTTATTATGCACTATCTTTACGAAATTACGTTTTACTCGGATATGTTCAAAAGAATTAGCAAGGATCGCAGCACATTCACGAAAAATTTCGTATCGTTATTGCGAGGCGATGTTCCCGAAAAACAATTGATTAACGATGAACGGTCAATATGGCTTGTTGTTCAGCGCTATCTTACAAAAGACGATCCGAATGACTGGCGGTTATTTGTGCCGCATATTAATCCCGAAACTATTCATTGGACCAATGTTGAGAAAAAATTGCCATTCGCTGCCAAAACGTTAGACGATTTTCAGGGGAATCTTGAATTTTGGCGCGATCTGGGGTGGACAGGGGATTATTTCAAGAACGAAAACGGCATCGATGTTTTGGTTAGTTTTAATGTGGTTGATACGGTAATGACGCTGGTAAGACAGAAAGAAATGGTAAAATATTTATATCATCACCAAGAAGCGTTGTGGAATAAAATATTTGTGACCTATTTTGGCGAAGAACAGTTAGAAAAATTCTCGCGCGAATATATTTTCAAAGGATATTTTGAAATATAAAAATATGCAATCTTTGAGGCAAGCCATAGAAGGGGCGGAGAAAGATCATATAGCAATCGGTCATTTCAATATTTCCGATTCAGTGGCGCTTAAGGCCATTGTAGAGGCGGTGTTAGAAATATCAAAATATCAAAATACTGAAATTCCGGTTATTATCGGCACTTCCGAAGGCGAACGCGATTTTATCGGACCCAAACAGGCAGCAGCACTCGTAAAAAGTTATCGCGAGGAACACAATTTTCCGATTTTTTTGAACGCCGACCACACTCATTCTTTGGAAAAAGTTAAAGAAGCGGTTCTGGCCGGCTATGACGCGATTTTGTTTGATGCTGGCAGATTGAGTTTGGAAGAAAATATAAAACAGACCAAAGAAGTTGTTGATTATGTTAAATCAATAAATCCTGAAATTCTGGTGGAGGGCGAGATTGGATATATCGGGTCGTCTTCGGAAATTTTGAAAGAACTGCCGGCCGACGCGGCGATTCAGCCGGAAGATTTAACCACGCCGGATGAGGCAATGAAATTCGTTAAAGAAACCGGCGTTGATTTGCTCGCGCCAGCAGTTGGAAACGTGCACGGAATTATTAAAGGAGGAAATCCGCGACTGGATATTCTGCGGATCGCCGCGATTAAAAAAGCCGTAGGAGTTCCGCTGGTGCTCCATGGCGGTTCCGGAATTGCGGACGAAGATTTTGTTGCGGCAATAAAAGCCGGGATAAGCATTATTCACATAAACACGGAAATCCGGGCGGCGTGGCGAAAGGGATTGGAACAGGGGCTAAAAAACAATCCCGAGGAAGTCGCGCCGTACAAAATTTATCCGCCAGCGGTGGAGGAAATAAAGAAAGTTGTAAGCGAAAGAATGAGGCTATTTACAAAGTTATAAGGGAACGGAAGTTCCGCTTAGCGGCAACGTCGTCCCGGCGGAGCCGCTTTTTTTTTGTACGAAGCAAATTTGAAACCCATTAAGCTTTTTTTCGTTTTTATAAGCGTAGGTTGTAAATTTTACGATAATCTTTTACTATAGAAAGGCAATGGATTTAACTGTTAATCCTCGCGAACAATTTGGGAAAGCCGTAAATACCCTGCGGAGACAGGGTCTGATTCCGGCCGAGCTTTACGGCCACGGCATTTCAAACACACATCTCTCGGTGGACGCCGGCGAGTTCAGAAAAATCTGGAAAGAGGCCGGCGAGAACACGATTATTAACCTCATAATCGGCAGTGAAAGACGAGCTGTCCTGATTCACGATGTCCAAAAAGATTATTTGAGCGGCGAGCCGAGCCATATTGATTTCTACGAGGTGCGGATGGACGAGAAAATAAAAGCGCGCGTGCCGATTGAATTTATCGGCGAGGCGCCGGCGGTAAAAAGTTTGGGCGGCATCCTAAATAAGACCATGTCAGAAATTGAGGTGGAGGCCCTGCCGGGCGATTTACCGCATTCTTTCAACGTTAACCTTTCATCGCTTGTGGAGTTCAATCAAAGCATTTATGCAAAAGACCTTAAGATTCCGGAAGGGGTGCAGGTTTTAGTAGAACCCCAAACCGTTATCGCGACGGTTACTCCGCCGCAGAAAGAAGAAGTTGCGCCGCCGCCAGCTCCCGAGGTAAGCGAAGTGAAAGTAGAGACCGAAGAAAAGAAGGCTGAGCGGGAGAAAGAAAAAACCGAAGAGTAATTCGCTAATACTCGCTAATTTGAGCACTAATTTCACAAATGTGTAAAATTATTCGTGAGATTCGTGGCCCTATTTGTGTAAATTAGCGATTTCTATGAAACCCCTAAAGCCCAAAATTGTAAAAGATGTCCAATCCGGAGGAGATAGTGTCTTTAGGTCTTCGGCTCGCCGCGTCAATTTGAGCCGAAGTAAGGCATGGCGGGTGCCATTTTCTGAATTCGTTAAAATAATCACAATTATTTTGGTTATTTGGTACTTTGTCCTAGGATCGGTTGTCGCGCCGACAATTCAGCCATTACTTGTGAACGCAGCGTCAAATAACGAAGAACGGCAAGCCCTGGAAGCCCAACTTAAAGAACTTGAATCGCAGATAAGCCAATACGAGACGCAAATTTTAAGCTATCAAAAACAGGGTAGTACCTTAAAGAGCGAGATTACTAGATTAAACAACAATATTGCGAAACTTAATTTACAAATCAAGGCGATTAATTTAACCCTGGCCCAACTTGATCAAAAAATCAGCGAGACTCAATCTCAAATTGCCGCTACCGAAGGGAATATCGAAAGCAATAAGCTGGCCTTAGGCGATTTATTAAAGAACATTTACGCAGCCGATCAATCAAGCTTTATTGAAATCTTTTTGAAAAATCCAAAACTCTCCGATTTTTTTGCTGATTTAAATAATACTGCTATTCTTCAAAATAGTCTGCAAACCACAATCAGACAAATCAGCGATCTTCGCGATCAATTAGAAGAACAGAAAGACCAGTTTGCTCTGGCCCGGGCAGATGCCGCGACCCTCAAAGATTATCAATTAGCTCAAAAAAACGAAACCGATCAAATCAAGCAGGAAAAAAACACCCTCCTTACAATTACCAAGGGCCAGGAATCGAAATACCAAACCATTCTTAAACAGACCAAAGAGACAGCCACAAAAATTCGCAGCCGAATTTTCCAACTTTTGGGCGGCGGGGAACTAACCTTTGAGCAGGCCTATCAATATGCCAAATTGGCTAGCGGAGCTACCGGAGTTCGGCCAGCATTCCTTTTGGCCGTCTTAGACAGAGAATCATCTTTGGGGCAGAATGTCGGCCGCTGCAACTATAAAACCGCCATGAACCCCAAAGACCAGCCGATTTTTTTGGAAATAACCTCGGCCTTAAATATCAATCCCGACACAATTACAGTTTCCTGCCCTAATGCCGACGGGGCTTACGGCGGAGCAATGGGCCCGGCCCAATTTATTCCTTCCACCTGGAAAATGTATGCGGATAAGATTGCTCAGATTACTGGACGAACTCCGGCTTCTCCTTGGAATAATGCAGATGCTTTTGTGGCAGCCGCGCTTTATTTAAAGGATGCCGGGGCTGATAAAAACGAGCGCGTTGCGGCTGCGAAGTATTACTGCGGCAGCCGGTGGAATAGATACGTATGCACAAATGTGTACGGTTGGAAGGTCGTTGAGAGAGCCCGGCAATTCCAGGAGGATATCAATACGATTACGAGTTAGAATTTAGCCAATAGAACAACCACTCCACGAACTATTAAGAAAATATTTATCCTTTCTAATTCGCGCGAATAAGAAAATAAGATAATAATGAATTCCGAAACGAGAATTTGTCAAAATTGTCCCACTGCGCGAGATCTCGCGAAGCGAGACAAAAAGCCATTAGTGACGAGGTCGGGGAATTCTCTGCGGGGGAATCTCTAATTTATCACTACGATTATGTCACAATTGTGATATAATAGTAGTAAATACGACGAATACAAGTACAAGGCGAATACAAAATGACTAAAGAGAAAGAGACAAAAACCTGCCAAAATTGTAAAAAGCAGTTCATTATAGAACCAGACGATTTTGCATTCTACGAGAAAATTCAGGTGCCGGCGCCGACGTGGTGCCCGGAGTGCCGAGCGGTGCGGCGTTTGATATTTTGGAATGAGCACAATTTATTTAGAAACAAAGATGCTTTAACCCAAAAAGCATTATTTTCAACTTATCCCGAAGCCGCTCCAATTAAAATTTACGAGCACGACTTCTGGTGGTCTGACGGCTGGGACCCCATGGAATACGGAAAAGATTATGATTTTCGCCGTTCATTTTTTGAACAATTCAGAGATCTTTATTACACCGTGCCTTGGCCATCACGGTCGGTAAGGAATATGGTTAATAGTGACTATTGCGACCAGGCCAATTCTTTAAAAAATTGTTATCTCTGTTTCAATGGAGATCATGGTGAAAATTGTATGTATGGCGTTGCTTTTGTAAAAATACATAATTCACTTGATTTTTATGCAGCCACTTCCGATGAATTGTGTTATGAAATTTACCAGGCCGGCAATTGTTATCAAGTATTTTTTGGGAAAGACGTATCAAATTGCATGAGTGTGTGGTTTGCCGTGGATTGTGTTGATTGCAGTAATTGTTTCGGCTGCGTGAATTTACGACATAAAAAATATCATATCTTTAATAAACCATACACAAAAGAAGCATATGAAAAGAAAATAAAAGAATTTAACCTCGGTTCCTATGAGTCATTGATGAAAATAAAGAAAGAATTTGAGGATTTTCGTTTGCATTTTCCAGTTAAATATATCCATTCAACCCCTGATTGTGTGAATATAAGCGGAGACTACGTTTATTGGGCACGGAATGCTCGTTATTGTTATGAAGCTGGCCAACTTGAAAATGTTAAATTCATTCAAAATGTATCTAGAGGCGTTAAGGATTCCCACGATTACACCAATTGGGGCGATAATGTTGAATTAATGTATGAATCTGTAAGTTGTGGCAGCAACAGTCGCAATTTAAGGTTTTGTTTTGATTGCTGGCCGGCTTGCCAAGAGTTAGAATATTCAGTTAATTGTCATTCTTCGGCTAATCTTTTCGGTTGCGTCGGGTTAACCAAAAAGCAATATTGCATTTTAAACAAACAATATTCTAAGGAAGAATACGAAGAATTATTACTAAAAATTAAAGAGCATATGAACGAAAACCCTTATAAAGATAGACAAGGCAAGATTTATAGATATGGCGAATTCTTTCCTTTTGAATTTTCGCCGCTGGCCTATAATGAAACAAAAACCCAGGAATACTTCCCCCTAAGCAAGGCCGAGGCCGAGTCGAAGGGCTACAGCTG
>CAYISE010000011.1:0-21003 GCA_964366055.1 uncultured Candidatus Saccharibacteria bacterium | reverse complement strand
TAGAACGCTGTCCTGATAAGACAGAGGTCGAAGGTTCGATCCCTTCCACACCCACAAAAATCAGCGAATTAATTTTAAGTTCTCAAAACCTTGAATGTCAAATTTTACCGTTGGCGCCGACGGAGGCGGAGCGGTCAGGGCATCGTCCAAACTGGAGCCGATGAAAATGATGCTGTAAATGGTGAAGCCGCCAACCAGGATACACATTAAAAGCGCGAGAAGAAGAAAAACGGATTGCTTTTCCATTTTCTTAAATTTAGATAATCTGATTCCCTCAAGCATAATTGTTTAACGGCGTTAGCGATAAAAAACCCGGCCTTTCACGACCATCACCAGCGCCGCATTGCTGGTTTTCATTGAAATGTTATCAATGGAATTCAGATATCGGAAGTTCTGAAGCGATTTTAAGAAAGACATCAGAGAATTGAAATCATCGGAACTGACGTCCAGAACAAAAGCAATGGAACCCAGTCCGCCGGCCGGTTTCGGGACCTCGCCGGCAAAAGAAAAACCGTAGCCGACTTTATTTTGAGCGGCCAACGACTGAAAGTCCTGATTTAAGTTAATCAACTGGTCGTAAGAAGGAATGATGTTATACAAAACATTCAGATAATTACTGGCCTTGTTTCTGTATTGAGAACGAAGGTCAGCCGAGTTGCTGACCGACGCGGTGCGACTCGCGAGCAGCGCCCGGGCGGCGATGATTTTGCCGGTGTAATCGCTCATATTGCTCCTGAAAAACAAAATGCCGGAAAAGAGCGCCAGCACGATTAAGAGCGAGATGCTTAATTCAATGGTAAAGCGTTTCTTGAAGTGATTCATCCCGTTAGAAATAAACTAAACAACCCAAATTGACCAGAAAGGGTCTTGTGTTCAAATGCTTTATTGTTCATAAAAATTGATTGCATGTTTATTTCTAACGGGATTCATCTTCGTTCTATTATAGCGTATTTATCCTATAATGATTAAGGTTCATGTTTCAATTCCCGCCCATAACGAAAATTCATCCGGCGGATGCCGCCTATCCTCCTTTGCTCAAGGAAATCGGCGATCCGCCCTCGCCGCTTTATTTTTTAGGCGCGCTTCCCTTGTCCAGCGACGTGACTGTCGCAATCGTGGGCACGCGGAAAGCCAGCCGAGAAGGATTGCTTCTGGCCAAGCAAATCGCGAACGAATTGGCCAAAGCGGGCGTGGTGGTAGTGAGCGGCCTGGCTTTGGGAATTGATGGGGCGGCTCACGAAGGAGCAGTCGCGGCTAGAGGCAAAACGGTGGCCGTACTCGCGACCGGGCTGGATTCTATCTATCCGCGGGCCCATGAAAATCTGGCTCGCTCAATTTTGGATTGTGGCGGCACCATTCTCTCCGAATATCCGGAGGGAACACCGGCGCTTCCGCACCAATTCTTGGGAAGAAACCGGCTCGTCAGCGGATTAAGCATCGGCACGGTCGTGATAGAAGCGCCCGTCCATTCGGGCGCGCTCGTCACCGCCCGCTTCGCCCTGGAGCAGGGACGGGAACTTTTCGTCACGCCCGGACCGGTTAGTCATCAGAATCACAAGGGGTCTCATCTTCTTTTAAGGAACGGGGCGCGTCTTGTAACGAGCGCCGCGGAGATTCTGGAGGATTTGGAAAACACCATTGCGAATTGCCATCTCACTCTGCCTCTCACAGAAAAAAGGAATTTACTTTCGGAGATAAAAGACGAGATTGATTTGCTAATCGTGAATACTCTAAAAGACGCTTCGCAACCTCTCACAGTTGACAGTTTGACGGAAAACACTAGGATAGAATCCCATATAGTGAACGAACGTTTAACTTTTCTGACCTTAAGAGGAGTTGTGGAAGAAAAGAGCGGGAGATTTGAATTAAAACAATGAACCTGGTTATCGTTGAAAGCCCGACTAAGGCGAAAACTATTTCTAAATATCTTGACCCGGCTTTTGAAATCCGAGCGAGCGTCGGCCACATCCGCGATCTTCCTAAAAACAACAAGATGGCCATTGATATCCCGGCCGGTTTCGTGCCGCATTACGAAATTGTGAAAGGCAAAGAAACCATTGTGGAAGAATTGAAAAAACTCGCGAAGAAAGCGAATGAGGTCTATCTCGCGACTGACCCGGACCGCGAAGGCGAGGCGATTGCTTGGCATATAAAAAACGCCTGCGAGCTTAAAGACCCCAAGCGCGTCATCTTTCATGAAATTACCGAGCGTGCGGTAAAAGAGGCGATGGCTCATCCGCGCGAAATTGACCTTAATCTTTTAAAAGCCCAGGAGGCCCGGCGGATTCTGGACCGGCTTTTCGGCTATGATTTGAGCGGCCTCATCTGGAAGAAGGTGCGTTACGGGCTTTCCGCCGGCCGGGTGCAGTCCCCCGCTCTCCGCATCCTCGTGGAACGCGAGCGGGAAATTAAAACCTTCAAGCCGGAGACCTTTTGGATAATTTCCGGAGAATTTCTCACTCAAAGAAAGGATGGATTCACGCTCGTTTGCGACGAACAGCCGCGAGATAAAAAAGAAGTTGAACGAATTCTTGAATTGGCGAGAAACGGCCGGTGGTTCGTTTCCGAGGTGAAACAAACGGAGATCAGACGGACACCCCGGCCGCCTTTTATCACCTCCACCCTCCAGCAAGCGGCCAGTTCGCGTCTGGGTTTTTCTCCCTCCCGCACGATGTCCATCGCGCAGAAACTTTACGAACAAGGTCTCATCACGTATATGAGAACCGACAGCGTGAACTTAAGCAAGGAGATGCTTCCGTCCATTTATTCGGAAATTATAAAAAAATTCGGGAAAGAATATCTGCAACCGCGCGTCTTCGCGACAAAAAGCAAGACCGCGCAGGAAGCCCACGAAGCAATCCGGCCCACGCAAATCGGGAAAAAATCCGCCGGCTACGCCGACGAACAGAAAAAACTCTATACGCTCATCTGGGAACGCGCTATCGCGAGCCAAATGGCGGACGCGAGAATTCTTCGAACGACCGTCGCCGCGAATATCGGGGCCGAAAGCGCGCTCCCGGCTTTTACGGCGAGTGGCAGCGTAATGGTTTTTCCCGGCTGGCTCGCGGGCGATCCCCGTTCGCGCGGAGAAGAAAAAGAATTGCCGCCGGTCGCGGAAAACGAATCTCTAACTCTAAAAAAGGTCTCAAGTGAAGAAAAACAAACCGAACCGCCGCCCCGCTACACGGAAGCCGGGCTCGTCAAAGAATTGGAAAAGCGCGAAATCGGCCGGCCAAGCACTTACGCGAGCATTATTTTTACGCTTTTGAAACGGAATTACGTTGAGAAATCGGGGAGAATTCTCAAGCCCACGGACACGGGCGAGGTGGTTTCCTCTTTTCTGGAAAAATACTTCGGGAATTATATCAGCGATTCTTTCACCGCCGAGATGGAAAACGATTTGGACGAAATGGCGGATGGCAAGCGCGATTATGAAAAAACCCTGAAAGAATTTTACGGGCCTTTTTCCAAAGATGTGAAGGCAAAGGAAAGAATTGAAAAGATAACCACATTGGGGGAGGCGGACGAAAATATCCGGTGCCCGATTTGCGATTCGCCGATGATAATTAAACTTTCACGGACCGGCCGGTTTTTAAGCTGTAAGCGTTTTCCGGATTGCAAAGGCGCGCGGAAAATTGACGGCGCGGCGATGGAAGCGCCGAAAGAAACCGGCGAGGCCTGTCCCGAATGCCGGGCTGGAAAACTCGTGGAAAAAGAAGGCCGGTTCGGAAAATTTATCGCCTGCTCCAATTATCCGAAGTGCAAATTCATCAAGAAAAGCGAGAACGGCCGCCAAAACGGCACGGGCGTAAAGTGTCCTTTGGATAACGGGGAAATCGCGGAACGCCGCGGCCGGTTCGGTCTTTTTTATAGTTGTCTGAATTACCCGAAGTGCAAGTTCATAATGAAGTCCCGGCCGACGGGAAATAAATGCGTTCTTTGCAGCTCACTGATGATGGAGGGGACCAAAACGATTCCCGAACGTTGCTCAAATAAAATTTGTCCCAATCACAAACCGCGTTAGAAAGGAGTCAAAATCTCCGGACCGTTTTTGGTGATGACGATGGTTTTTTCAAAATGGGCGCTCATGCTCCCGTCTTTGGTGGAGTAACTTTCGTCATCCTTATTCTGGCGGGTTTGCGGCGTGCCCAAAGAAACCATCGGCTCAATCGCGAGCACCAATCCTTCTTTCAATTTCATTCCCTCGCCCTTCCGGCCGTAGTTGTAGACCGTGGGATCTTCGTGAAGTTTGAAACCCACGCCGTGGCCGGTTAAACCCTCAATCACGCTCAAGCCGTTCATCTCCACGTGGTTTTCTATGGCCCAGCCGATATCGCCCAACGCATTGCCATTCCTGGCCGCTTCAATACCCATTTTCAAGGCCTCTTCGGTTATTGTAAGGAGTTTCTTCACCTCCGGCGCAATTTCTCCCAGAGCCACTGTGACGGCCGCATCTGTAACGTAATCTTTGTAGACCACGCCGAAATCTATTTTTAAAACATCCCCGCTCTGAAGCGCGTAGCCGGTCGGCAAACCGTGAACGACCTGATCGTTCAACGAGGTGCAGATGTTCGCCGGATAGGGCCGAGTTGAGCCCTCCGGTTGGTAATTCAAAAAAGCCGAGATGGCTCCGGCATCCTTAAGCATTTGATTCGCGAGTTTTTCCAGCTCCAAAAGAGTTACGCCCACCTTCGCCTTATCCCGGAGGGCGGAGATAACGTTCGCGAGGATTCTTCCGGAGGCTCGTAAACTTTCCAGGTCTTTTTCGTTTTTTAATTTAACCATTTTATTTTATCTTCAACGATTTCTTTACGCTCTCAAAAACCTTGCAGGGCAGCGCTTCGCCGTTTATCGGGAAAACTTTAAATCCCCGCTTTTTCATCCCAGCGATAATGGGCTCGGTGCGGTTATGATATTCCTTGAGGCGGATTTTTATGATCTCGGGAGTGTCTAATGAACGGGTGCGCATCTTCCCGGCGCAGAAAGCGCAGGTTTTTATTTTTGCCCTCGCGAGAAGTGGCAGACCGCAGACGGAGCAAACGAGCCGATGGCTGTTTCTGTCAAGCGAACTTTTTTCTCCGACCCGGAGCTGAATTACGGCGACATTCTTCTCGCCATAAAGTTTTTCAAGTACTTTTACCAAACCATTATCTTTCGTTCCGAAGGCTTCTAATAGTGTTCGGGGAGAACCGCTGAACACTGCGCCGTAGCCCAGTTTCGCCATCCGTCCGGCAAATTGGGCGGCAATCTTCAAAACCCAGGATGGAGTGCAAAGTTTCCCGGTATCAAAAAAGCGCCGTTGCCGACGGAGAATCGCGCTTTTCCGCCACCCCGGCGCCCGAATGATACTTTCAATATATCGCCCCGTATCAAAGTGAATAAAATTAAACTTCCGCGCCAGAAGCTCGGCTTGAGTCCCTTTGCCAGAACCGGGAGGACCATAAATTATGACGGCTTGTTTTGGCATATCTTAATTATAACCGATTTTTATCTCCTTGCGGCAAAAGCGAAATTATCAAAATACCGAACTAAATCATTGAGCGAGCTTTTATATAACGCGCCGCCGTATACCGCGTCGCAGAATACTTCTCTCGCTCTCGCGACTTCCAGGCGGCGGCCTTTCCAGCGCGGGTCGGACAGGGTCAAATCAAAGAGTTCAAGCGCGCGTTCCACCGCCTGTTGGAACATCTTTTCATCCTTATCTTTTTGTCTGGAGGCCCGAAAAACCTCGCTCCCGATATTCCCCAGCTGTTCCGCCAAAGAAAGCGTATACCATCGCCCCGTGGCCAGTTCTTTATGTAGAAAAGTCATATCGGATTCATTTTACCACCAAAATCTCCCGAAAACAAAAAACCGCCGCGGCCCCCAAACCCCCCACCCTAAAAATAAGATATGTCTGGTATCATTAATGATACCAGACATATTCGTCATATCCTCTTGGTACTTCATCTCTATTGTTTTAACTCCACCCGAAAGAAATAAAGCCCTCCTCTCCGAAGAAGCGGGAATTTATCACTGTCCGAATCCCGCTGGTTCTATACATAGAACCAGGGTTGAATTTGATAAATTCCGTTGCGGATGAGGAAAGGGAGGATATATTTCTAGAATATCCCCTCGTATTCGCGCACCGTCAGTTGGCTTTCAATCTGCTTCATCACTTCTAAAGCGACGGCCACCACAATCAAAAGAGCCGTGCCGCCGATGGTAAGGGCCTGAATGCCAGTTACGATTTGGGTGATATTGGGCAGAATGGCGATAATTCCCAGAAAGAGCGCGCCGAAGAATGTAATCCGGCGAACTACTTTCCCTATCATTTCGGTAGTCGCCTGGCCCGGCCGGATGCCCGGAATAAATCCTCCGCCCTGCTGGAGATTCTTGGAAATTTCCTGCGGGTCAAACGTAATTGCCGTATAGAAATAAGTGAAGAGAACCACTAGAGTGAAATAAGCCAAACTGTAGAGCGGAATATTGCTGAAGAAACCGCTCACGATTTCATTAAATTTAAGCGAAAGAGCCGGCGAGACGATGGAGACCGCCTGGGCGATAAATTGCGGGAAAAGCAGAAGCGAGATGGCGAAGATAATCGGAATCACGCCGGCTTGGTTCACCCGAAGCGGCAGGTAAGTGTTCGCACCGCCGTACATTTTATTTCCTCTCACTTGCTTGGCGTAAGAAACGGGAATTTTCCTCTCCCCTTCGTTCACGAAAACGACGCCCGCAATGACAACCACGCTCAAAATAATGAAGGCCAAATAAGTCGGGAGCATGCCCGGGTCGTAGTTGAAAAAAGCCGTGCTTACTTCCTGGGGCAAACTGCTCACGATGCCGGCAAAAATAATCAAAGAGACCCCGTTCCCAATTTTGTATTCGGAAATCAATTCTCCGACCCACATCAGAAAAACGCTGCCGGCCGTAATGACGATGACGTTGGTAATTAAATTAAGAAACGGTAAGTGGTCTACCACTCCTTGGGAAATCAAAAGATTTAAAAAACCGTAGGCCTGAAGTATCGCGAGCGGCACGGTCAAATATCGGGAGATGCGATTGAACTTGGCCCGGCCGGCCGCGCCCTCCTCGTAGTAGGCCTTCTTGAGATTGGGGAAAACGATAGTGAGAAGTTGCATGATAATCGTGGCGGTGATGTAGGGGCCTACGCCCAGCATCATCACGGAAAGATTGGATAAACCGCCGCCCGAGAAAATATTCAAAAATCCGAAGAGCTGATTGGAAGAAAGAAATTGCTGAAGTTTCGCGGCGTCAATGCCGGGAATGGGAATGGCCGCCAAAAGGCGAAAAACCAGAAGCCAAAAAAGCACCATCAAGATTTTTTTCCTCAGGTCGGGAATTTTGAATATATTTAAAAATCTTCCCATGCCGAAATTCTTACTTCAAATCAACTTTGCGGCGGCCGCTGCCGGCGGTCTTCCGAACATTGCCGCGAACGGTTCTGGAATTGGACTTTGTTCTTTGGCCCCGCACCGGTAATTTTCTCAAATGCCTCAATCCCCGATACGCTTTGATATCCTTCAGTCGATTGATATTCTGTTTAATCACCTGACGGAGTTCGCCTTCAATCTTATAATTTTTTTCAATAATGGTCTGGATGCGATTCACCTCGTCCGGCGCCAAGTCCTTTGCCCGTTTATGCAAATCAACTTTGGCGATTTCCAAAATTTTAACGGCCAAAGCGGGACCCACGCCGTAAAGATAGCTCAAGGCCGCGAAAACTTTCTTATTATCGGGAATGTTTACGCCGGAAATTCTCATTTTAACCTTGTCTTTGTTTGTGCCTCGGGTTTTTTTTGCAGATAACGTAAACTCGTCCTTTGCGACGGACGGTTTTGCAATTACTGCAGATTTTTTTCACCGAAGACCTGACTTTCATAAATTCTACAATCTTCTCACGATTCGTCCCCGTTTGTCCAGAATATTCGCCATTTCTACGAGCACCCGGTCGCCGGGGATGACCCGAATCCGGTTAATTTTGAGTTTACCGGCGGGGTGCGCCAAGATTTCTTTTTCTTCGCCGTTCTCCGATTTGGCTTTAACGCGGAAAAGCAAACCCGGCAAGGATTCCACCACTACTCCCTCAATCGTAATCACAGATGTTATTTTAGAAAAAAAGACAGATGAAGTCAATCCCCTACCATTATATTCACCCGGCTCTCGCGTCTCGGAACGGAATTCACCCAGAACGGACGGAATAAAATGTTGGCTTTTTGAAGACCCGGCAAGGCGAAAATCATGGCTTTCAGCGAATCGGCCTCCCGGCCCAGAATCTGTTTTTTAAAATCGTTGAAATCAATTTTCGGCTCGTAAACCAACGCGCCGCTTATTGAAAATGACATTTTGCCGGCGGCCAGGTCAACCGTGCTCGTTCCATAATTTATGGGGAGGTCGTCTATTTTTATCTCCGTCGTTGAGGTGCTTAAGGACTTGACAATAACGTCCCGGAGCATTTTTTCGTCAAAAACCAACTGCTTCAGCTCCCCCGCCGCGAAGACGCTGAAATTATTATCCTGGTCCGCCTGGCTTGAGATGGTTTCACTCGCCACGTTAAAAGCCGAAGCGTTATCCAAAATTCTCAAGTTTTGAGAATTCAAAATCAGCGTCTGGCTCTTCAGACCATCGGCGAGCGCGTTTTCAATTTTGATTTTAGCGTTTTGAATATCGTCCGACGTCGGAATAATCTGGTCGCCGCTCGCCCCGCCCGTCATTGAACTTTTCGCCTCGGCGTAGAACTTGTCATACCGCGGCGTGCCTTTGAACCCGGGGATTTTCCATCCTTGACTCGGAGCTACGTTATAATCCGGCCCCGGCTGGTCGGCAATTACCTGGACATCCACCGAGCCCGGGGTTGTTTTCCCATCCGCTGTTTTCGCTCCCGGAATCGTCGTCTTATTCACAAGCCGAAATATTTTCCCCTCCGGTGATTCAAAACGGGTCGTTGCCACAAGAATCTGGGGTTGAGAATTGTAGGAATTATAAACCGCGAGCATCCCGCCGGCCTTTGAGACCGCGGCGCTTTTCCCGGTCGCGGGGAAATTCATGCTTAAATTATTCTTCGCCACCGAAAGCTGACCCGGCAAATTTATCGCGTTGCCACTAATCGTCGGCGCGTTGCTGTTAATATCCACGGTCACCGCGTTAGTGAAAGGAACGGTGGTTTTTTTAATGGAGATACTGATGGCCGCCTGAGGCAAAATATCCGCCACCGTGAAATAACCTCCTCCGAAAACTACAACCAAAATTAAAAAAATTATCCTCCAGAACTTATTGCCGCGCTTTGGTTTCTTGTGAATCGGTTCCTCCTTTTCCGCTATTTCCGGCGTCTCCGGCGTTTCCATTTTTGTTTTGGTTCGGGTTTTTCGCGCCGGCTTTTTTTTATCTCCCGGATCGCGCGGCAAAATATCCGCCACAGCTCTTTCCTTGGTTCTGAAAATCGGATTCGCGGCCGGAATGGCCGCGAGAGAGGCGAGCTCAAGAACGCGCTCATCCACCGACTCTATCGCCAATTCTTTGCTTGCGGTTTTACTCTCCCGTTCCAAAACTTGAAAATTATGAACCGACAGGCCCAAAACGGAATTTTTGGGAATGTTCAGAACAATTTTCTCGGCCGAGGCGGAAATCAAATCGCTCACGGCTTTATCCAAGTCATCAGTTTTTTCCAAAAATATTTTCTTTTCCAATTTCATCATATCTTAATTATTTTAAACTAGAAGTTAGGTATTAGCCAACGCACGCGCCGCCGTAAAAGCTGGTTTAACGGTTCAAATTTCGGCCGGTCGTATTCAAACGAAAGAAGCGCCAACGTGTTCTGATGGATAAGCGGGTTAAAACCGGAAGCCCGCGGCTTTTTTTTGAGAATAAATTCCTTCCGTTCCAATTCTTCATCAACCCGAACGAGTGTTCCGGGGAATTTCTTAGGCCGCCTGACTGAAACCAGAAACGGCGAACGAAAAGTGAAATAAAACTTCGGCCGGTTGATGCTCGATTTTTTCTTGAGCGACCCCAGTGATTCAAATAAACTCTGGAAATTCTTGTTTATTCTCGTCCCCAGCCGCCTTTTCACCCGAGGAGAAACTTTATCTTGGAAATAAAAATCAACGATTAACTGGGCGGAATTTTCATCTATTTCCAAATCCGCGGCCATTCCTTTGGCGAACAAATTTGTTCCCCAATCACGCGTTGCCGCAAAAACCTGCTCTTCCCCGGTTACTTTGAAAATTGTTGTTTTATCTTCCCCGACTTGGACCGTGAAACCGCCCGATTCCGGCAAAACCGGTCCCAAAACGCTCGCGCCCTCAAATACAAAAAGTTCTCCCCAGCCCTTGAAACGTTCCAACGAAGAAAGAAGTTCGCGCGAAACGAAAGTGCCCCGCAACCTAAGGCCTAATTCGCTTCCCTTGAATCCGATGGGATTAAAAAGTTTGTGCGGCCCCATGCGAACTTCGCGCACTTGGATGTAGGCCAATACCAAATTCTGGTCGTTTGTCGCCATTTTTTTCGCCGCCAAGCCCCGGTAACGATTGAGAAAACTCCAGAAACCCTGATAAAGCAGCTGGTCCATTTCACTCTCATTGATAAGTTCTTCCGGCCGCGAACGTTTCAGAGTCACGACGGTTTCCGCCGTCGTGGCGCTATGGCTGTTCAAAGAGAAAACTAATTTGTTTATTTTTTTTATCGGCCGCTTGAGCGATTCCAGATTCTTGAGAACAAACCGTTCACCGATGACGATTTCCTTTTTCTTGAAATTACGGAAAGCCCGCGTAATTTCATAGGAACCGTTAAATTGCTCAACAATGAGGAAATTTTCCCTGCTGCCATTCCAAAAATTTTGAAGAAAATGCCATATTTTCCAGAGCATTATTATCAGTATAACTCATAATTCACGAAACAAGAAAAACCTTTCCTCCGAAAACACGCTGTCAAATTCCCCAGGGAATTTGGAGAAAAGCAATCCCATTGCTTTTCTCCTCTCGGCCTCGCTCGCGCCGCCTGTGTTTCTTGAGGAAGCTCTCGGAGGCGAAAAAGCTGGGTGTCCATAAGGACTTTTTCGCCGAGAGCGCAGGCCCGATTTTCCGCTGGAGAAAATCGAGGCCGGTTCCGAGAGAAATACAGGCGGTGCACCGTGCCCGCTCGGTCTGCGAGACGGTTTTCTTGAGAAAAGGTTTTCCTTGTTTCCTTTTTACTCTATCATTCCACGGTGGCGCGGATGCGCCGAACGCCTGCCGCGATTGGTTCCTCTTTCATAATTTTGAACTGGCCGATTTCGCCCGTGCGCGCCACGTGCGGCCCGCCGCAGAATTCCTTGCTCCACGCGTCCTCAAGCGAACTCCCGACGTAATAAACCTTCACTTTTTCCGGATACTTCGCCTTGAAGAAAAACAGGGCGCCGGTTTTTTCCGCCTCGCTCTTCGGCATCTCCCTGAATCTCACCGGCAAATCCTCTTTTATTTTTTCATTCACGATTTCCTCCGTTTTTTTGATTTCCTCCGGCGTTAATTTTCTCGGAAAAGAGAAGTCAAAACGGGTCCGCTCGGTCGTGATATCCGAGCCCCTCTGCTGAACCTCCTCCCCCAGCGCTTCCCGCAGGGCCTGCTGGAGCAAGTGGGTGGCGGTATGAAGCCGCGTCACTTTTTTCAATTCTTCTTCGCTCCCGGCTTTTAATTCGCCGGTATCCAGAATCAACCCGTGTCCGCCGAATTTCTTTTTCACTCCGGCGCGGGAAATGGCGCGATGTTTTTCCATCTCGTTTTCAAACGCCGCGCGGTCAACTGATTTTCTCTTTTGAGCGGCAAGTTCCTCGGTGAGCTCTATGGGAAAACCGTAGGTGGCAAGAAGCGCAAAAGCGTCCGCGCCGGAAATGCTTCCGGCATGGGCGACAATTTCATCAAATTCCCTTATACCGTTCCGGTATGTCCGCTCAAAAGCGGTTTGTTCTTCCATAAATACCCCGTTTATCCGCTCGCGGTCCCGGACAAGTTCCGGATAAACCTCGGCGTAAGAATCCACCAAGGCCTCGATAGTGCCGCTTAGAAATCCTTCCGGCAAACCAATTAAATATTGTCCGTGCATTACCGCGCGGCGTATGAGACGCCGCAAAAGGTAGCCGCGATCTTTATTTGAGGGCATAACGCCGTCAGCAATCAAGAAAATACTCGCCCGCACGTGATCGGCGATGATGCGCTCCGAACGGATATTGGAATTCTTAGCGCTGGATCTTATCTTCGCTATGAGCGGCCGCAAAATATCAATATTGAACATATCCGGGTCGTCTTGCGACGCCGCGGCTATTCGCTCCAGCCCGCCCCCAAAATCCACGTTCCGTTGCGCCATTCTTGAAAATGTGCTATCTTCGTTTTTCTTATATTCTATAAATACGGAGTTCCCGATTTCCATAAAGCGGCCGCAGTCGCAGTTCGGATGGCAATGTTTTCCAAATTCGGGATTATGTTCCACATCCGAAAATTCATAAAACATCTCGGAATCAGGGCCGCCCGGTTCGTGCGGCGGCATTTTGTTCGGAGCGCCGGCGCGACTCCACCAATTTTTCTTTGAATAATAAAAGATTCGTCCGCCTTGCATGCCGACTTCGCCGCCTCTCTCTTCGGTGATTATTTCCACGGCTTTAGCTTCAATGCCTTTTTTCGCGAAGAGCCGCCGCCAAATGGCCGCGGATTCATCATCCCGCGGAATACCGTTCGTTTCATCGCCGGAAAAAACCGTAACATAAATTTTTTGCGGATCCAGACCGACAACCTCGGTTAAAAATCCAAAAATCCACGGCAACTGTTCTTCCTTAAAGTAATCTCCCAAAGACCAGTTTCCGAGCATTTCAAAAAAAGTCGTGTGGCGGTTATCGCCCACTTCGTCAATATCCTCCGCGCGGAAACTTTTTTGCGAGTTCACCAGCCGCCGCCCCGCCGGATGCGGCTCGCCCAGCAGGTATTTAATTAAGGGTTGCATCCCCGAACCGGTGAAGAGCGTCGTTACATCGTCCTCCGGAACCAGCGAAGACGATGGAATCACGACGTGCCCCCTGGCTTTGAAAAACTCAAGAAATTTTCTCCGTATCTCGTGAGAAGTCATCATTCCCTATCTTATCAAAATTCCAAAAGATTGCCACTGGAAAATAAAAATGCCTTACAGTCATACAAAAGCATTTTTTAACTTTGTAAGAAACCCGGAAAAAGATTTTTCAGATTATTTCTAGGAAGCTCTCGGAGGTAAAACCGCTTGGTCTTTATTTTCTCCGTCGTTAAGTCCAACCAGAAATATCAGACCGCCCGCGAAAAGGAGCATGGAGAAAAACGCGGAAGCCAGACAATAAAGACAGAACGCGTTAAGAATAAATATCTGGAGATACAAGAACCAAAGCGAAGTGAGAAATCCCACCGGCGTTAAAGCCGCGCCGATAATAAATAATTCTTTATTTCTCTTCAACAAAGAGATGAGAGAAAAAGAAAACAGAATTAAATAATAAATCGCGCCCGCCAGCGAAACGGGAACGGCCCCCCAAACGGCGTAAGAACTTTGGAGCACTTGGTCGCAGTTATTCACAAAATAGCACGCGACGGAGGCCTCCTGATAATGTTTTACGGTAAGATATGTCGCGTCAATAAACCCCGCCAGCGCCACCAGGATGAAAACGATTATTAATTTTTTATTCATATTTTTAGCTTGGATTCAACTCTCTTCAAAAGCACCGCGTTCGTCGCCACAATGATGGAAGATGCAGACATCAGAAGCGCCGCGATCTCCGGCCGCAGAGACCAGCCGAGCGAATTGTAGAATACGCCGGCGGCAACCGGAATCGCCAGCACATTATAAATCGCCGCCCAGAAAAGATTCTGCTTCATCTTGAGCACGGTGGCTTTACTCAAACGGATTGCCGCCACAATGTCGTAAGGGTCGGATTTCATGAGCACGATGTTGCCGGTTTCAATGGCCACATCCGTGCCCGCGCCGATGGCAATGCCGATATCGGCTTGCGCGAGCGCCGGCGCGTCGTTGATACCGTCCCCGACCATCGCCACAAAATGCCCCTCACTTTGCAATTTTTTAACATAAGACGCTTTATCCGACGGCAAGACGTGGGCAAAATATCGGGTGACACCCAGTTCCGCCGCGATGGCTTTAGCCACTTGCTCATTGTCTCCGGTTATCATCGCCACTTGAAGGCCTAATTTATGCAACCCGGCCACGGTTCGCTTCGCGCTCGGCCTAAGCGTGTCGGCCACTCCAATCACCCCCACCGCCAACCGATTGATGGCCAAAACGCTGATGCTATTGCCTTTGGCTAAAAGTTCGTCAATGGCCGTGCGAACCGGTGAAAGTTCAACGCCGCTGTCCGATAAAAATCGTTCGGCCCCAGCCAGAATCGGCTGCCCGTCCACCATCGCCCGAATGCCCTGACCCCTGACCGCCTCAAATTGTTCAACCCGATGGGTAATAATCAATCCGCGATTTTTGGCCTCATTGAATATCGCCGCGCTGATAGGATGGTTGGATTTTTCCTCCGCGGCCGCGGCGATTGTCAAAATGCGGTCTTCCTGATTGCCCGAAGCGGCGAACACCCGAGTGACCTTCGGTTTCCCTTCCGTTAAAGTTCCGGTTTTATCCATCGCAATCGCGGTTAAGCGCGAGGTGTTTTCCAAAGTCGCGGCGTCTTTTATTAGAATGTTATGCTTGGCGCCGATGCCGGTGCCCACGGCCACGGCGGTCGGCGTCGCCAAACCCAGCGCGTCGGGGCAAGCGATAACGACCGTTGATACGGCAAATGTCAGAGCGGTCAAAATCCCGGCGCCGGCGACGAAATACCATCCGAAAAACGCCGCCAGTCCGGAACCGATGGCCACCACCACTAAGAATCCGGCGGCCTTGTCGGCCAACCGCTGGCCCGGCGCTTTGGAATTCTGCGCGGTTTCAACCAGTTTAATAATTTGGGCGAGCACTGTTTCCGAACCAACCTGCGTGGCCTTAAATTTTACCGCGCCGTTCTGGTTCACCGAGCCGCCTACGACTTTATCGCCGGATTTTTTGCTGACCGGCAATGATTCGCCGGTCACCAGCGATTCATCTATAGTCGTTTCTCCATCAATAATGATGCCGTCAACCGGCACCTTGTCGCCGGGCCGTAACACCACTATGTCATTATGAACAATCTCGGCGCTGGGAATTTCTATTTCGCGGCCATTCCGAATAATTATCGCCTTAGGCGGCACTAAGTCAAACAACGCCCGCAACGCCTCGGAAGTACCGCGCCGGGATTTCATTTCCATCCAATGACCAAAGAGCACAAAAGTAACCAGAAGCGCCGCGGCTTCATAGAAGGTCTCGCTCTCCGGACGAATCAGCGTAAGCAACACGCTGAAAAGATAAGCGGCTAAAACGCCGGTGGCGACCAAGACCGCCATATTGAGCTTCTTCGCTTTCAGCGAGTAGTAAGCGCCGGTTATGAAAATTGAGCCCGTCCAGAAAACAACGGGCGTCGTGAGAGCAAGCAAGAGCCAATTAATCGGCATCGGCGACGGCAATTTCAATCCGAGTACTACTTCCCCCACTGGCGAATAGAGAAAAATCGGGATGGAAAGTAAAAATGAAAATAAAAATCTGCGGCGCATATCCGCCTCCATTACCTTCGCAATCTGCGGGTTGGTCATGGCCGCTTCGTGGTCGGCATGACTTTTACTTTTATTTTCAAGAATCAACTCCATGCCGCAGGCCGGGCAACGCCCCTGCTCGTTCTTACGAACCTGCGGATGCATGGGGCAGGCATAAACAATCTCGCCGTTCTTCATTGGTTCTTCTTTTTTATATTATTCATTCTAATGACAACAGCCGCCGCGAGAATGCTGTGATGGTTCTTTGGTCAACTGCTTCCGGTATTCCTCTTTGCAATTTTCTGAACAGAACTTTTTATCAAAACCTTCGGGATAATCTTTTCCTTTTTTAAGTTCCATCTTACAAACTGGACATTTTTCTTTAAAAAAATTAAACATATATTTTGAATCAATTCATTTAATTCTTATTCTCAACAATGCTGAAATTGTGCATCCAGACGAAGTACCACGCGAATATCCAGGCGAAAATAAACATGTAGATAGCACCGAGTAGTACACTACCGACACTGAACCACGTAAATCCAGGGAGGGTTTCAAATATCGCGTGATGAATCTCTATCCCCCTCGCGGTGCGCAAAGGAAGCAGTCCCCCAAACAGACAAACGAAATAAACTACTTCTGACCCTAAAACGCATAGCCAACCGTATCGTTTAAGTGAAAGCATAATAATTGATTAAATTAACATTATTAACGACCTTTTTAAATCCCGCAAGACGCTCTCTTATCCTCTTCCGGCTTTAACGCCGCGACGACCGTCCGATATCCCGAGGCGCTTGAATATTCCGCCGACAGAACATCTTGGGGCGGCACGCTTTCCGCGTTAATTCCTTTTTGGCTTAAGAACATGCCGATATTTTGGTACGTATCGGGAAACCAAAATGAATTGACGACAAGCGCGCTTTGGTACATTGTCGCCTCACCCGCGCCCTGGCTCGCCATTAACTCAAGCAAACCTAACATCGCCATACCGTGATTACAGTCCGGAAAATAGGTGGAGTTATCGCAACAGGGGCGGTAAATGTTTTTGGCTACTTTTTCAACGATACCTTGCTGCTCCGGCGTTAAGTTTATGAAATTGTGCGTTGAATAGTGATTCATTGGGTCGCCCATCGCGAGCGTCCAACCGCCGGTGGAAGCGAATCGGCCGGCTCCGCCGTAGCGCGGGTCCATCATCGGCCCCTTGTCCAAGACATCGTTCCGGTTGCTCAAGCCGAGCGCCCAAAAGAGGTTCAACCAAAGACCGGCATTCTCTTTATTCATTGCTATGTAACCGTTATTTTCACTTTCCAATAATCTCTTGAATTCCGGATTCATCGTCCCGCGACTGGCATAGAGTGCTAAAAACTTCTCCTCGTCTATAACCCCCGCCTTCACCAGACGAGCGCCGAGGTCATCCCACCGAACCGGCAATTCATTCTCTCCGACTCCGCCGATATTCAGGGAAGGAGTAACGGAAACGCCGGTCCGATAAATCCAACCGACGGCGACAATAAAAACGGAAAGGAAAATGCTTATCGGGATGAGATAATCTTTCTTTTTCTGGTTTAGTTCGTTCTCCATAAAATTATTTCTTCTTGGAAAGTTTATAAACCGCGAGAATCTCATCCGCCGCTTGGGCGGATTTGCCGTGTTTAATTTGGTGGAGCGCGTGCGTCTTCAGATGATTCTCCAGCATCAAATCCTCAAAACTGGACAAGGCGTTTTTGACGGCGAGCGATTGGTTGATGATATCTATGCAGTACTTATCTTCGGCGACCATCTTTTCCAGACCCTTAATCTGACCCGCGGCGATTTTAAGCCGCCGGACGGCTCTTTTCCTCAAGTTGACTTTCATAAACTAATGATACCCCTGGGGGGTATTATTGGCAAGCGTGGCTGTGGATAACCCGCTTTTCTACCCCGAATCGTAAATTCTTTCCAGTTCGTTGTATTTGGAGAGTCGGCTCGGGACGGGCGCGCCGATCTTCACGCCATAAGCGCCGCCGGCCTTGGCGAAGTGAACTATGAATGGGTCTTCCACCTCGCCGGAACGGTGGGAAAGAATGGTCTTGATACCGTTCACATGGGCGACCTTCATCGCCTCGCAGGTTTCAGTGACAGTGCCGATTTGATTCGGTTTGATAATCACGCCGCTTATCAGTTTTTTTCTAACGGCTTTATTAATGCTCGCGGGGTCGGTCGTCGTCAAATCATCTCCCACCACCAATTTATCGCCAATCGCGGACTGCAACTTTTTAAAACCGGCAAAGTCGCTTTCCGCAAACGGGTCTTCAATGGAAATTAAGAGCGGTTCCGCTCCAAAATAGGTCTTGTAAATTCCCGCCATTTGAGCCGCGGCCAGCGAGTCCCCGCCGAAATTGTAGCGGCGTTTGTCATAGAAATTGTTCGCGGCGGCATCCAGCGCCAGAGAAAAATCCGCCGCGAGGCCGCTTTTCCTGATTAACTTCGCGAGGACGCTTACGGGTTCAAAATTGCCGGGAAATTTCAATGAGTAACCGCCTTCATCTCCAAAATTCAGCTCGTCAATGTTGAATTCTTTTTTCAAAAAATCGCCGAGTCCCGCGTAAAAATCCTTTAACTTTTTTATACTTTCTTTGCAGGAGTTTTTGGTTTTTACCACGACCATATATTCCTGGATGTCCAAATTATTCTTCGCGTGCGCTCCGCCGTTGATTAGATTGGAAAATATGAGCGGTTTGTTTTCACCGACTTCCCCGTCAAAAAACTCTTCATTCAAAATCTGCCACAATTCTTTTTTCCGGGCTTGAGCCGCCAAACGCGTGAAGGCGAGGGAAATCCCCAAAATCAAATTCCCGCCCAGAATTTCTTTTCGGGACGTGCCGTCAAGCGTAATGAGAGAACTGTCCAATTCTCCAATGGTTTCGAAATTCCGGCCGGTAATATTCGGTCTTATTATTCTTTCCAAAGTATCCTTCGCTTCCCTCGGTTTCAGCGCCGCCGCTTCGTTTCTCCCGCGGCTCTTCCCCGAGGGTATTTGCGCGGAAGCGGTATCGCCGTTTTCACCGGTCAAGTTCACCTCAATCGTCGGTTCCCCCCGCGAATCCGGGATTTCTTTTACGGAAATATTTTTAATCCTCATGCCACGAAATTCTTTGGATTCTGATTTTTATTCACAAACCCGGTTATATTTTCCAGCGTGGTATTTAAAATTCTCATCAGGGCTTCCGATGAGTTAAAAGCATTATGGGGCGTGACTAAAACATTCGGCATTCTCATTAAGACATGGTTTTCCAGAATCACCTTCAGTTCTTGTTCGTGAGGTCTCGCCTCGCTCAAAAACTTCATTTCGTCCTTCGTCTCCCCTTCTTCCTCCAACACGTCCAAGCCCGCGCCGGCCAAAATGCCATTTTGGAGCGCCCAGACAAGCGCGGCCGTCTCCACAATCGGCCCGCGGGCGGTGTTTATTAAATACGCTCCCTTTCTCATCAAATTGACGTTATCCATATTGATAAGATGGCGCGTCTCGTCGGTTAAAGGGCAATGAACGGAAATAATATCCGATTGTTTCAATAAGTCCTCAAGCGGAAGGTAAATAAATCCCAAGTCATTCGCGGCGGCGACATCCCTAAACGCGTCAAAGGCGATAATCTCCATGCCGAAACCCTTGGCGATTTTTATCATCTCCTTGCCGATGCGGCCCGTGCCGATAATACCGATGGTCTTCCCCTTGAGGTCAACCCCTCGCAGGCCATCCAGTGAAAATGATTCCCGTTCTTTAATCTGGTCAATCGCCTGATAAATTTTGCGGGTGAGATTCAAAATCAGGCCGAAGGCGAATTCGGCTACGGTATTGTTGCCGTAGCCGGGCACATAACCCACCTTTATCCCCCGCGCCCGGCAGGCGGCCACGTCAATGTGGTCAAAACCGGTGGAATTCGTGGCGAGCATCTTCAGATTCGGCAAGGCATCCAAAACTTTGGGCGTAATGCGGGAGTTCACGAAGATGGAGACGATTTCCAAATTCTTCCGCGCCGGCAGAGAATCCTCGGATATTTTATCGGGGCTGAAATATAAATCGTGTCCGGGAAGATTTTCCCGCACGAATTCCTCTTCCCACTTCTCCAGCTCAAAAAACCCGATAATCACGGATTTATTTATGCTTAATCCTTAACATCGCCTTAATCACCGAATCGGGATTGAGAGAGATGCTCTTTATTCCCTCTCTAATCAGGAACTCCAAAAAATCCGGATAATCCGACGGCGCCTGGCCGCAAATCCCGATATATTTTTTCTTGGCGTTGCATTTGCGGATAATTTCGGCAATGAGTTTTTTCACCGATTCGTCTTTTTCGTTCGCGATGTGCGTCACAATCCCCGAATCCCTGTCCAGGCCCAGCGTGAGCTGGGTTAAATCATTGGAACCGATGGACATCCCGTCAAAAATTTCCAGAAATTCGTCGGCGAGAAGAATATTGGAGGGAATTTCACACATCACGTAAATCTTCAGATTTTTATCCTTCTTCCGGTTCAAACCGTGCTTCGCCATAATTTCCACCACTTTTCTCCCCTCTTCGGGCGTGCGACAGAAAGGAATCATCGGCACGACATTCATAAGCCCCATCGTCTCCCGAACCTTCTTCAGCGCCTTCACCTCCAGACCGAAGGCGTCTTTAAACTTCGGGTCGTAATAGCGCGAGGCGCCGCGCCAGCCGAGCATCGGATTTTCCTCCTCCGGCTCGTAGCGCTCGCCGCCCAAAAGTTTACGATACTCGTTCGTTTTGAAATCCGAAAAGCGGATGATTACCTCATCCGGCCAAAAAGCCGCGCCGATTTTCGCGATTCCCTCGGCCAGTTCGTCCGCGTAAAAATCCGTCTTTTTATGATACCCGCGGGTAATCGCGTCAATTTTTTCCACCAATTTTCGCGTCGCCGGATTTTTCTCGGCTTCGGAAACCAACTTCTCATAATCAATCAAAGTGTTCGGATGAATTTTGATGTGCGAAGCGATAATGAACTCCAGCCGGCCCAATCCTACTCCTTCTGCCGGCAGAAAATGATTTTTAAAGGCCTCATCGGGCGAGGCGACATTCACCATAATTTTTGTTTTCGGCTTGGGAATTTTATCCAGACGATGTTCGGTCACGCCGAAGGGCAATATCCCCGCGTAGACGCGGCCGGTCTCACCCGAGGCGCAATCTACCGTTATCTTCTGGCCGGTTTTTAAGACCTTCGTCGCGGTCTCCGCTCCGACAATGCAGGAAATTCCCAATTCGCGGGAGACAATCGCCGCGTGGCTGGTTCGTCCGCCCTTGTCCGTCACAATCGCGGAGGCGATTTTCATAATCGGCTCCCAATCCGGGTCGGTAATCTCGGTCACAAGCACCTCGCCTTTTTTGAACGAGTTTATCTTTTTCAC
>CAYISE010000010.1:0-23979 GCA_964366055.1 uncultured Candidatus Saccharibacteria bacterium | reverse complement strand
TTTGTGGATTAAATTCGGCAAAATGATTTCAAAAGTTTGTTGCTGTTTTTTATCGGGAACCAAGCCGAGCTTAATAGCGCAAAAAGTATCTTGTTGTTATGATAAAACAATATGAATACGTACAACTGGTATTCGCAGTTAATTAAACCCTCGTGGTCGCCGCCCGCGTGGCTTTTTGGCCCCGTGTGGACGGTTCTTTATGTCTTAATCGTCATCTCGTTTGGCAAGGTGTTTTTGAGGGCATGGAAAAAAGAAATTGCGTTCATTGCGGTCTTGCCTTTTGTTCTTAATTTGATTTTCAATTTTGCTTTTACGCCTTTGCAGTTCGGATTGAAAAACAACCTTCTCGCGGCGATTGATATTTTATTGGCGCTTAGCACGCTTGTATGGGCGATGGCGGCGATTTATCCGCGCGCCCGATGGATTGCATACATGCAAATTCCCTACTTGCTGTGGGTGTCGTTTGCGACTGTTTTACAATTAACCATTACCTATTTAAATAGATAGGCGGCACGCCAGCCCGTTGTAATAATCATATGCATTTACCAATTATAATTTCCCGCTTTTCCAATCTATTATTTTTCGCCCAAAAAACAGGTTGGCATCATAATGAAAATTTCAATCCGTCTTTTTATGGAAAAAGTGAGAATAAAATTTGGAAGCAAATTGAAAAATCAATCGGAAAGCAAAATACAAAACAAATAAAGAAAACTATTGCTCCAGCAAGACCTAATTTTGTTTCTCATTGGTATAAGGTATCCAAACACTTATTTCTGTGGAAACAATATTTTCAGAACAATGGATTATTATTCCAACAAATTATTTTTGATGCGAAGAAATTAAGTGGAATAAAAAATTTCGCGATTTCTAAAGTTCCAATTTATCTTATTTCTAATCCTAGCGATAAGGATAGAGAAATCAATGCTTGGTTTTCTTGGATGCCAAAGGAAACCTTTATAGTTGTTGAAATTCCACTCGGTTTTAGAGTGCCTAATAATTTCTTTCCACTGGGCGTTTTGGTGCACGAATTTTTTCATTTAATGCTGAGAGAAAATAAAAACCTATTTTCAAAAATCAGCAAAATTGCCAAAGAAAATGAAAAAATATTTACAAAATTATCAGAAGGAATGCCAAATAGAATATTTTTAGAAGAATTATTAATCAGTTCGTTTATTCCAGAGGGTTATTTAAGCGAAAAATATTTTAACACTAAAGTTGTTACTTATAATTTAAAACCACAAGATTTGTTGGGATGGAGAAAACTGGTTGCGTCCAAACTACACGGCACAGCACGGGAATATCTTAATAACGCCCAGCGGATTGATAAAAATTATCTTGTGTGCATAACGAGTTTTATAAAACAAAATGTAAAATAATGCCTCTCTGGAATTTTAATCCAAAGAGGCACCGCAATGGTCACTTTCTATTTGACCAGTGACCTTTATCCCAAGGACCTTTTTCCCAAAGATTTTCCTTCTCCGAGGCCCGCACCGTGGCTTCTTTCTTAGCCTGAAGCAAGACCTTCGGAACAGAGTTGGGAGTTGTCTTTCGGATAGAAGCAGAGTTCAACATAATTTTCACCTCCTTTCATCCGGGAACGTACTATTTTCTCGGCTAAATAAGATCGTACGACCTTATTTTAGTTGAAATATGCTTGAAATATCTTTTCAGGTTTTCGCAAACCTCGCTTAGCGGTTCAACGGAATCAAGCTGTTTATAGCAATCCTTCGCGCATCCTCCTTTGCATATGAAGTACCAATCGCACGTCCGACAATATTCTTTCTTTTTTCCCAACAACTCTCGGAAAGTTTGTAAACGCAGATTAGATCTGACTATGGCCGGTTCATCCAGTACGCTACCAAAATGCAGAGTGTCTATCTTTGGGAAAGAATCGCAACCGTAAATTGAACCGTCAGAATAGACAGTAACAAATTGGTCACACTGCCCCATATAGATGCACTCACGTTTATTCCCGCCGAGAATCAAATTGACAACACTTTGAATATCTCGGATCTCAACCTCTTGATCGTCTAGTCCCAACCAAAGATCAAAGATGGCGATCATGAAATCGGTGTATTGTGCCGGTGAAATCACCAATGACGATACGTCCTTACAATGACCGATACTTTTCACTTTGGCGAATTTCAACTTCTTTATGTTTTTTGCAATAAAAAAGTTGAAAATCTCTTTTGGGAATCTGTGATTGACGGTGCTAATGCCGCAGATAATTCCGTTGAATATCTCGGCCTGATACAACAAGTTAATTCCCCTCACGACATCATCGTACGATCCCTTACCATTGGGATAATGGCGAACTTGGTCGTGAAATGTTTTCGGGCCGTCGAGGCTTACGCCAACAAGGAAATCATTTTCAGCAAAGAAATTGACCCATTCGGGAGTAATGAGCGTAGCATTTGTTTGAAGAAAATTTGTTATTTTCTTTCCTTGCTGTTTCCATACGTATTGGATTTCCACCACCTTGCGGTAGAAATCCAATCCAGCAAGTAGGGGTTCGCCTCCATGCCAGATAAACTCAATATCGTCTTGATCGCGACAGAAGAAATCAATCACGATCTTCAATATTTCCGGTCGCATACGACTTTTGGTGGCGCACTCGTTAAGCCCAGAAGTATAGCAGTATGAACAGGACAAATTGCATAATCCGTTAACTGGTTTGACAATCGGGACCGAGATTGATTGGTAAAACATTATAATCACCCGTTTTTTAGGTTGTAAAAATACATTTCAGAAAACTATGGTAAGTATTTCTTACTGTATTTAATATGATTTATTGTCGTTTGTTTGTCAAGGATTGTTCAAAAAAATAATTTGCCAGTTCATTGACAATAAGTGTGAAGCGAGAGCGGGCAAAAATTAAAGGGGCAGTGTTCTGCCCCCTTGAGTTTTAGTTCAGAATCAAGGATGAGAGCGATTCCCCGCTGTGAGTCCGCTGGATGGCTTTGGCTAGAAGCGGAGCCACGGAAATCACCGTGATTTTGACCCGCTCGGTTTGAATCTCCTTCGGGTTGTGGTGGATGGAATTGGTCACAATCATTTCCTCTATGCACGACTCGTCAAGTTTTTTGATTGCCGAACCGGAGAAAAGCGGATGCGTGGCGCAAGCGAAGATTCTACAAGCGCCGGCCTCTTTGGCCGCCTTGGCATCGCTCACCAAAGTTCCGCCCGTGTCAATCATGTCGTCCACAAAAAGAATGTTTTTGTTTTCTACGTCGCCGACAATCTTAATGGAGTTCTTCCCTTCCTCGCCCGCCTTCCACTTTTTTTTGTCAAACACAACGAAGTCCTCCGTTCCGAGCAACTTTGCGAAGACCCTCGCCCGATTGGTCGCGCCGGTATCCGGCGAAGCCACCACAAACGGTTCGGGAATGGCGGTTTTGAGATAAGGAACCGTGACATAAGAACCGTAAAGATGGTCCGGAACCAAACCGTCAAAAAAACCTATCGTCACCTCGGAATGCAGGTCCAAAAAGATAATCCGATTCACCTCCACCAAAGAAAGCATCTTAGCGACAACCTTCGCGCTGATCGGCACTCTCGGCTTATCCTTGCGGTCTTGGCGGTTATAGCCAAGATAGGGAATCACCAATGTTACCCGACCGGCCGAAGAGAGCCGGGCCGCTTGAGCTAAAATCATTATCTCAAGCAGATTCTCGGCCGGTGGATGAGTGGGATTGATGATGAAGACATCGGCCTCTCTGATATTCTCCAAAAATTCCACCTTGATCTCCCCGTCGCTGAACCGTTCAACAGTTACCTTCCCTAAGTCAATGCTCAAGAATTTGCAGATTTCTTGAGCCAGTCCCCGCCCGGCGTTTCCCGCGAAAACTTTTACTTTATTGTCCATTCTTTCCTCCGTTGTTAGTTGAACTGTTTTATTGATTTAATTCGGTTTTGAAGGTGCGCCAAAATTCTAGTTTTTCCGGTTTCTTTTGGCAAGTTTTGTACTGGACGGAGCCACGCGTACGCGGCGTACGCGAGGAGCAGGATGAAGAAAATCGCGAGAAAGACCGCAAAATTGCCGCGCTCGGCGAGCGCGAGGATACTCGCGTAGAAGTACCCGCTCTTATGTTTCGCGTCGAGCGATTCAATTGAAACGGGGTTGGGAAAACGAACCCCGGCGAGCGTATTCTGATTATCCGCGCCAAGCACAAACGCGTCGTCTTCGCTAAACGCTATTATTCCCTCTCCCGACTCTTTCGCGACAAACCTCACCAAGCCAAACACTTTTTTCTCCGTAAATCCCTCGTGATACCCGGCGGTCTTCAGGAGCACTCCCTCATCGGTCCAATTTTCGTCATAGCCGGGACGAATCACGGGAGTCCATCCGACCCAATAGGTAAATGATTTCGGCTCAAGAATTTCTTTCGGATAATTGACGCGCACCCGCGCGGTGTAATTTCTGCGATTCCCCGCGGGCACGACGCTCACGACGAAAATCACTTCGTCGCCCTTGACCACTTTCAGGCGCGTCGGAGTGAGTGAAAGATTCGTATCCTCTATCTTCCCGTTTTTTACGCCGATATCAATCCAATCCCTTGAAAAAGCCAGCACATCTCTCTGGTCCACTCTTCCGTCATACGTGAGGTCCGCCGGGTCGCCTCCCCGGAAATCTCCCCACCGCACCATAAGAGTATTGAAATCAATCAGAGCGGTCGCAACGCCTTGAAAACGCGGCTGAGGTTGCGGTTGAGATTTTGGAATTTCGTAGAGAATGCTGTCCGAAACAATTTGCGTTGGAGTCCTGTTGAGATTCTGGTACATCGCGAACACCCGTTTGACGCCCTCGCCTGAAGAAAGAGTCCAGTTTTTTGTAGTTACATAGGGTTCCCACTGAATCCATAAAAAATCGGTTGAACTTGAAATAGCCATTTCGGTCGCACCGGCCGCGCGGAGCGTGAGGCGCACGCTTGTCGTCGCGGTAGTCGCCGCGTCATCATTGATGAGAATTGAAATATTAGTAATGCTGGGAGTGTAAGAACCGCCGCCGCCGCCACCTCCCCCACCACCACCACCGCCGCCGCCACCTCCACCGCTTTGCGTGGTCGCGGTCGTAGTCGCCAGAGGCGACTCCTGGCCCACGATGTCAAGAATTTTTACGCCGAAGTAGTACTGCGTGTTGGCCGAGAGGCCGGTTACCTGCACACTTTGCGCCTGACCGGGAAGCGGCAATGCCACTCCGGGAATAACGGTCGCGGAATTAAAATTCACCGCCGTGATGGGCGACGTGGAATACCGCGCTACAAACTCGGAGAGCGTCGTTTCATTCGGAGTGTTCCAAGAAAGCGTAATCGCGGTTTGCGAGTTCGCGGTTGCTGTGAGATTCGTGACCGGCGAGGGAGGATTGATAGAACCGCTCCCGTTGCTTTGCGCGGTCGTGGTCGCCAGAGGCGACTCCTGGCCCATGACATCAAGAATCTTTACCGCAAAATAATACGCAGTGCCGGCTTGGAGCCCCGTTACTTGAACGCCTTGCGCCTGCCCGGGAATCGGGAGCGCGACCCCAGAAACGGTTGTCGCGACATTGAAGTTCGTGGCAGTAATCGTAGACGTTGAATACCTCACCGCAAACTCGGAGAGCGTGGTTTCGTTCGGGGTATTCCAGGAAAGGGTAATCGCGGTTTGCGAGTTCGCGGTCGCCGCAAGGTTCGTTACTGCCGAGGGCGGGATAATCGCGCCGCTTTGGGTCATCGCTGAAGCCGTCGCGAGCAACGACTCTTGCCCCACTGTATCAATCACCTTTACGCCAAAGTAATAGGTCGTGCTCGCCTGAAGTCCTGTTATTTGCACGCTTTGATTCTGTCCCGGAACGGGAAGCGGAACGCCGCTGACCGCAGCCGCCAAGGCAAAGTTTCCGGCGGTAACAGGCGAGGTTGAATAGCGGACATCATACATGGAAAGAGAATCCCCCGCCGGCGCGGTCCAAGAAAGCGTAATCGTAGTTGAGGAGTTCGCGAGCGCGGCAAGCCCGGTTACCGCATTAGGCGCGGGGATCCCCTGCGTCGCGGCGCTCACCGTTGAGAACGAGGTATCGCCGAAAATATCAATATATTTATATCCAAAATAATACGTGGTGTTTGATTGAAGGCCGCTCACGGTCGCGGAATAGTTCTGAAGAGGCGCGGGCGCGCCGATATCTCCGACGAGCGCTCCGGAAGAAAAATTCGCCAGAGAAAGAGGCACCGTGACATACCGAAGTTCATGCGGCTCATTCGCGATATCATCCGGCGTGCTCCAAGAAATAGAAATGGAATTGGTCGTCTGGGTGGTGGCGAGAGTTACCGGCTGTGCGGCAAACACGGCGCTCCCCATGCCAAGAGTTGACGCAAGGAGAACTCCAAGGACAGTGTACAAAAATGTCTTTTTCATATTTTGTGTTGTGGCAACAAACTAACATAGAGTATAAACAATGTCAATATCGGGCGGTTATTGACACAAAAACCCTTTTTAATTACTATATGCCATAGTTTAATTCACTATTTTACAATTTTATAAGAGAGGGAGAATTATGAACGACCAACAGAATAAAAAAGATAAAAGTAAGAAGATAATTGCCTGGATAATCTTGGGATTGCTGGCTTTGGTATTCGGCGCGGCAACCTATTTTTTCTTTTTCGTCCGTGAACAAAAAGAACGAGATGAAAAAATGGATGAAAAAATAAACACTATTTCGCAGAACGTCCGGGGGGCGTTGCAAGATACGCTCGTAGAGAATTTTGAGAAAAGATTAGCGGCATTAGATAGCGGAGTGACGAGATTAAAAAGTGTGATTGATTCCTGCTGCGGAGAACGAAAAAAAGTGGTAGTTTTGGCTCCAAAGCAGAATAAAAAACTGGAGCCGGCTGTGAAAACTTCCACCGCGAGCGACAGTACGAAAAAACAACGGGTTGCTGTTACTATGCCAGCTGACACCAGTCAGTATGCGGCGACGGTCCAAACTATTGTGTCCCCTACCACTATCACTATGGCAACCTTGAGACAACAAGAGGTTGCCGACACTACTACGAAGAAAGAGGAACGGGCTAAACGAAGGCGACCCTTTCCTTTAATATTTTATAACTGAAACATCAGGTTTCAGTATTCCCTCACACCAATGTGAGGGATTTTTATTTTACAGAGAACCCTTGACCCCCCACATAAATTATGTGGGGGATTTATGTGGGGGGTTGACACAATTTTATAACTGGGATAATATACAAACAGAACATAACAATTAAATAATATCCCCTTACTTAACATTTGGAGGTCCGAATGAAAAAATTGTTCGCGGCATGGTGGCCGTTTCTTGCATTTCTACTTTTTTTCCTCATAACCTGCTGGCCCGCCAAGGGACAGGACGTTCTGTCCCCCAATCAATGGTATATTGACTTTCGTACCATCCGGTGGGAAAAACCGGAAGATGGCGTTGTCCGCTCGCAAAACGAGGTGGACTGGTACGCGAGGCGGATTATCACGGAGGAAACTCCCGTGGCGCTCTTCGCCGCGGGGAGAGTAGTAAGTTATAAAAATTCCACCTTTTGGACCGCAGAAAATTCTGCGGAAGCAATCGGAGGAATTTCTCTCATGCCCATACCGGAGTTAAATTTTAGTGTTGGCGGTGGCTTCGGAATTAAAGGGAATGAGGACCAGACATGGAAACTTGGTTTCCACGGAATGATTCTCCCTTTTCGAGATGCCATCTTATTTGGGACGGCGATTGTCGGAAGGGACGGATTATGGTGGAAAGGAGAGTTGCGGGTAGGGGCTACAAACTGGCTCGCGCTGGGGATTCTGGCCGAAGAAAGAATCGGCACTGGAATTAAAGTGATGTTGAACGCGCCAAACATCCCCATAAAAATTTACGGGGCTGGCCTCATACATGAGGTCCAGCAGAACTCCCAGAAATATCGGGAGTTTGTTTGGGAATTCGGTGTAAAAATTGAATTCCTATGAAAATGAAAGTAGAAGTTTTTTAAATTCTATTGAGAAGGTGCCGCACAGGCACTCTTCTCCAAGGGGAGCCCGGTCTGAACAACTAGACCGGGTTTTTATTTTGGAAAATAGAAATATAAAAACCCATCGTCATTTTGACCGATGGGTTTTTGTTTTGCGAACTCTTCCTCTTTGTGTGGTGGTATCTTTGAAGATACCACCACACCCTCCCTCTACTCTGCATTACTTCTGAAGTTCAACTTCCTTAAGGAAGTTGAACTTCGGCTACTTCATCAGCACCATCCGCTTCGTCTCGGTAAAAGTGCTGGCCTCCAACTGATAAAAGTAAATGCCGTTAGGTTTGTTGCCCGCGTTCCAAACAACCCGATGGGTTCCTACATTTAACTCGCCATCCACGAGAGTTACGATCTTCTGACCGAGCAGGTTGTAAACCGTGAGGTTTACGTTTACTCGGTTCGGAAGCGAAAATTCAATCGTGGTGCTTGGATTGAACGGATTGGGGTAATTCTGTTTGAGGTCGAACACGCTCGGTATCGCGCTCAGCGCAATTTCGATTTCCTGAGAGAAGTGAGCCGAACCGTCAGTATCCATCTGCCGCAAGCGGTAACGATTGTTCCTGAGCGGCGCAGTATCCACAAGCGAATAGGTATGAAGTTCATTCGCCGTTCCATTGCCGGAAACGAATCCAATTTCTTCCCATGTTCTCTCCCCTGTTGCGCGTTCAACGCCAAAACCATAATTATTTTTCTCACTCGCGGTTTCCCACTTCAGCAACACACTTTCATTTTCATTCACCACAGTAGCGGTGAATGAAATCAATCCCACCGGCACGAGAATCCCTGAACCTTCCACGAACAACTCAAGGTAACCTCGAGTGGTGTCCGTGAAGGAGACGTTCAATCGGAAACCGTTATACATCGGCATTGGGCTTAATGCCGGAAAATTAAATGCGTACGCCCGAAATATATTACTGTCGGGCTGTACAATTTTTATATTGGAATTCGCTTGCACGACACCGTCGCGCAATGCAGTGAGGGTTACCCGCACCGCTTTGCCCGTCCACGCGGGCGCCATCATGCGGATATTCATGACCGCCGGCAGTTGAACGAGGTTCGTCGGCCGCTGAATGCGGACGAACCTCGTTGATGTCGTCGCGTTCCCGAACGCGACAACTTTGAAACATTGTACGCCCACAGTATCCGACGAACCGAACACTTGTGGGCTTGTCACGTTTGCGCTGAAGTCAAAAACTGACCATTGCGCGAACGCCGGCGAAAAAAACAAAATCGAAACCGCGCAAATCAAGAGCACAAACAGAAATGATTGTTTCATGAGAAATCTCCCAAAAGGTGAAAAAATTATTTAGTTGTCTAAAAGCTAATCTCTATATGCCATACAAACTCTAAAAAGTCAACCTCTCGTACAAGGATTTGACATAATTTGAGAGAGGAGTATTATAATAATCGGAGAACTAGGAGATGTAGTCGGGTTTCTAGTGAACAAAACACAATTATGACAGGAACTATCAAAACATTAACGGACCGGGGATTTGGTTTCATTGCTCGCGAAGGCGAGGTAAAGGACCTTTTCTTCCATTCCAAGGATTTGAGCGGTGTGACGTTTGATGAACTCAAGGTTGGCGATGTCGTCACCTTTGAGGTTGTTGACGGAGAAAAGGGCCCGAGCGCCAAGAGCGTATCGCGCGCCTAAAACACCGAATCCAAACCCCGCCAGTCCGTCGGACTGGCGGGGTTTTTATTCATTTGTTCAAATTCAGGAGCAACCGCCGGAGGAGTCGCCGCACTGGAGACAGGTCAGGCAAGTGCCGGTGCGCACCATCATGCCGCCGCATTTCCGGCAGACCGTCTCGCCCGGCGCCGAATTGCCGTTCACCGCTCTGACCGCCGCCGTGACGACCACCCGCGCCGGTTCCATTGTTTCTTCTCCCGCCGAATGGTCCGCAATCAAGCGGCGCTCCATTCCGAATTCGGCCAGCTCGCTCTCGGAAAGAAAAGCCAGTGCCAAATAACGGAAGATGTAATCAATGATGCTTGTTGCAATCCGGATTTCGGGATTTTCGGTGAAGCCCGCCGGTTCAAAGCGGCTGTAAATAAACTTGTGAGCCAATGCTTTTAATGGCACGCCGTACTGGAGCGCCATGGAAACCGAGATCGCGAAAGCGTCCAGGAGACCGGCGAGCGTGCTTCCCTGCTTCGCCATCTTTATAAAAACTTCGGCGACGTTTCCGTCTTCGTAAGCGCTGTAAGTGAGATAGCCGTCGTGCCCGGCGATGGAAAATTTGTGGGTCTTGGAGGCGCGGGTCGCCGGCAATCGCTTTCTCAAGGCATTTCCGGCCACCTTTAATTCTTTCTTTTCTTTATTCTTATCTTCGGGGGTGTTCAGAGGCTGGGTGGCTTTGGAACCGTCGCGATAAACCGCAAAGGCCTTAATGCCCATCCGCCAAGCCGTCAGGTAGGCCTCTTCAATTTCCTCCTTCGTCACATCGTGCGACATATTGAAGGTCTTGGAAATCGCGCCGGAGACGAAAGGTTGGACCGCCGCCACCATCTTTACGTGGCCCTTCCAGGAAATAGAACGCGCGCCCTTGGCCGGTCTCACGGCGCAATCAAAAATCGCCAAATGCTTTTCCTTAAAATCCGGCGCGCTTTCCACCGTGCCGTTTTCGGAAACATAATCAATGATTTTCTTCACCTCCGCCCGGGAATAATCCAATTTCAAAAGCGCGTTCTCCACGCCGGCGTTCACGATTCTCATCCAGCCGCCGCCGACAAGCTGTTTCATCTTCACGAGCGAAAAATCCGGCTCAATCCCCGTCGTATCGCAATCCATCATGAAAGAAATGGTGCCCGTGGGCGCGATGACCGTTACCTGCGAATTCCGGAAGCCGAGTTTTTTACCGAGCGAGAGCGCTTCATCCCAAACCCTCGCCATCGCCACTCCCAGCTTCTTATCATCCAGATAATTCAACTTGATTTTTTCGGCTTCCAAGCCGTGATTTTTAACCACCTTCAGCATCGGCTGGCGATTGGCCGCGTAACCCCCAAACGGTTTCATCCGCCCCGCGATCTTCGCCGAAAAGCGGTAGGCCTCGCCGGACATTAAGGACGCAATCGCGCCGCCCCAAGCGAATCCTTCTTCGGAATCGTAGGGGATGCCCTTAGTCATTAAAAGTGCCCCCAGGTTCGCGAAACCCAAACCCAGTTGGCGGAATTTGTGGGCGTTCTCGCCGATTTTTTCCGTTGGGTAACTGGAACTGTCCACGATAATCTCCTGGGCCAAAATGAATATGTCCACCGCCTGCTTGAATTCGCTCACCATAAAAGTGCCGTCTTCCCTTAAAAACTTCATGAGGTTTATGGAAGCGAGATTGCAGGCGGAATTGTCCAGGTGCATATATTCACTACATGGATTAGAAGCGTTAATCCGGCCGGAGTTCGGGCAGGTGTGCCATTTATTGATGGTGGTATCAAACTGAACGCCCGGGTCACCGCAGGCCCAGGCGGCCTTCGCGATTTCACCGAGCAATTCCCGCGCCTTGTACTTTTGAGCCGGCGCGCCGTTCGTAATAAACTTCGTTTCCCAATCGCCGTCGCGCTCCGCCGCTTCCATAAATTCGTCAGGGAGCCGGATGGAATTATTCGCGTTCTGAAACTGAATGGAGTTCCAGGCGTCATTGTTCAAATCGGCCATATCGTAACCGGCCTCCGCGAGCGCCCGCACTTTTTTTTCTTCTTCCGCTTTGGCCCGGATAAAATCCAACGCGTCGGGATGGTCAATATTCAGGACCACCATCTTGGCCGCGCGGCGCGTCGTGCCGCCGGATTTAATCATTCCCGCCACCGAATCCGCGCCGCGCATGAAAGAGACCGGACCGGAGGCGTAACCGCCGTTGGAAAGTTGTTCCGATTTGGAACGCAGGTTTGAGAGATTGGCGCCGGCGCCGGAACCGCCCTTAAAAATAATTCCCTCGGTTTTTATCCAGTCCAAAATCGCGCGCATATCGTCTTCCACCGAAAGTATGAAACAGGCGGAGCACTGCGGTTTTTCTCTCACGCCGACGTTGAACCACACGGGACTGTTGAACGAGCCCTTTTGATAAAGCAGAAGGTGCGTCAGTTCATCTTCAAAAATTCGCGCCTGGCTGGCGTTCGCGAAATATCCGGATTTTTCTCCCCAGCCGCGAATTTCGCGCGCGACGCGCGTAATCATTTGTTTCAAACTATCTTCGCGGACGGGCGTGCCCAATTTCCCCCGGAAATATTTAGCCACGGTAATGTTCACCGCGTTCAAAGACCAAAAATCGGGGAACTCCACTCCTTTCTGCTCAAAAACTTTCTTGTCCCCCCCGCCGACAACGGCATCGCGCTTGACCCATTTCACTTCTTTCAAAGGACTGACGCCCGATTTGGTGAATAATCTTTTTATTAATTTTGTTCCGCCCATATTTTTAAAAGAATATGTTAATTCTAGAACGGCCGGGCAAAACCGCAATGGTGGATAACTCGCTTTTTCTTGACTTCTATCTCTTTTTCTTTCTTAAGAAGGTGGGAATATCCCAGGGTTCGTTCTTCTCCGGCTTTATGGCGGGCAATTTTACGTTTCTGTCCTCCTCTTTCTCCGCTTTCCCTTGATTTAATTCCGTCTTCGTGTCTTTTTTTACATCACTCGCCATAAAAAGGGCGGGGAGCATGGAACGCTGGGGAAAAACGCCATTGAAGCCGGTCGCGATTACCGTCACCTTCAGCGCCTTGTCCTTCAGACCCCGGTCATGGTAAGCGCCGAAAATTACCCGGGCGTTACTGTCCAAATTAGCCGAGATGGCCTTGGCGATATCGTTAATTTCGGACATTTTTATGTCTTTGGCGCCCGCGATGCTGAAAACAATTCCCTTGGCTCCCTCCAAAGAAATCTCCAGAAGCGGCGAGTTGATGGCGGAGTTTACCGCTTTAATCGCCCGGTCCTGGCCGGTGGCCGTGCCGATGCCGATCAGGGTCGCGCCCGCGTCTTTCAGAATTGTCTTAATATCCGCGAAATCCACGTTAATGATGCCCGGCGCGTTGATGAGCTCGGTAATCGCCCGCACGGATTGTCTCAACACGTCGTCAATGAAAGCGAAGGCCTTTAAAATCGGCGTATCTTTGTCAATTAGAGAAAAAATTCGGTCATTCGGAATCACGACGAGCGCGTCCACTTTTTCTTTCAGGCGATTTAATCCTTCTTGCGCGATATTCATCCGTTGCGCGCCTTCAAACGCAAACGGTTTTGTGACAACCGCCATGGTCAGAATACCTTTTTCTTTGGCGATCTCCGCCACCACCGCGGAACCGGAGGTGCCGGTGCCGCCGCCCATGCCGGCGGTGATGAAAACAATATCGGCGCCCTCCAGCATTTCCCCGATTTCGGAACGGTTTTCTTCCGCCGCTTGTTTCCCGATTTCCGGATTCATGCCCGCGCCCAATCCGCGCGTCAAGGCCTTCCCGATGTAAATCTTCTTGTGGGCCACCGCGTAATCCAAATCCTGCGCGTCGGTGTTAATCGCGACAAACTCCACGCCCCGCGGCCGCTCGCCGGCCATCATCCGGGTGACGGCGTTCCCGCCGCCGCCGCCGATGCCCACTACTTTAACGCGCGTGAGACCGCTCTTGCTTTCTGATTTAGTTCCGGAACTTTTTTTGTTTTTTCTCTTCATTGTTAATTTTTTAATTGTAGCCGAAATAATAATTAAGGCAACAAATTCCGGAAAAAATCCCTGACCGCTTGGCCGCTTGAAACCGGCTCCCGGTCCTCCGATTGGCCCCACATCACCAAACCGGCGGCCGTTGTAAATTCGGGGTCGTCCAGCATTTCCCGGTGAGCCGGATTTAACACGTCAAAAGCGCTTAAATTGGGAAATCCGATTTGAACCGGCAATTTTAATTCCTGCTTCACTAAATCGGTCATTCCCGCTAATTTTACTCCGCCGCCGGTGATAATAACCCCGGCCGGCAATTGAACGCCCCGGCCCAATATTTTTAATTCGTCGCTGACCAAATCCAGAATTTCCGCTAGCCGGACTTCTATGATTTCCGCCAAAAAGTGGCGCGCAATCTGCCCCTCGCTTTTCCCGTCCACCTCGGAAAGATTTATCATTTCGCGGCGATTGATATCTTTCGCCAGAGCGCAACCGAAAGCGGTCTTTAATTTCTCCGCCATTTCAATGGGGACCTTGAGTCCGATCGCGATATCATTCGTCACGTAACCCGAACCCACGGGCAAACTCCGCACGTGAAGCACTTTGCTTTCCTCATAGACGGCTAAACTCGTCGTGCCCGCGCCGAAGTCCAACATCAAAACACCCAACTCTTTTTGTTTTTTTGACAGTACCGAACGAGCGGCGGCCAAAGGATTAAAAATAATTCCGCCCACGCCCACATTCAGACGTTCCAATGTTTTAAGCAGAATATTTACCTTCGGCGCGAATCCTTCCACAATCAGCGTCACCACCTCCAATCGGCTGCCGCTCATTCCCAAAGGGTCGGAAATATCGCCCACGTCATCCACGAGAAATTCTTTAATGATGTTGTGAAGCACTAAAGAATTAGGCATAAGCTTCACCGCCCGAGACGCCTGAATCACGCGGTCAATATCTTCCGTTTGAATTTCCTTGTCGCCCCGCGCCACGGCCGCCACGCCGCGGGAAGCCCGCGCTTTTATCTGCTCGCTCGTCACATTCACAAAAACATTCTGAACGGTTTTCTTGGAAATTTTTTTGAGGTCGTTGAAAAGTTCGCGGAGCACCTCCGTCGCGTCTTCCACGTCCACCAGCATGCCCTTCCGAAAACCGGCCATCGGCTGTTTGAAAACCGAAAGGACCGAAAGCGCGCCGTCCTTTTTCATTTCCGCGACAACTCCTTTGACTTGGGAGGTGCCAATATCCAATCCGGTGATGATATTAGACATAATAATTTATTCTCCAGTTTTTCCATTTTTATCCTATCACGCTTCCCTTTGTGTGTATATCCTAATAAATGCAGAAAGCCATGAATAAGGAGGAACGGCAGACTTTCGCCCCGGGCGCGGATGTATTCCGGCGCCAAAAAAATTTCACCCAGATAGCGGGTGTTCTTTTTAATGTCCGGTCGGGGCAATAAAGGGTCCGCCTCAAAACTTAAGACGTTCGTCGCCCGATTTTTCCCCAAAAACCTCCGATTTAAATCCCTAATCTCGCGATTGGAAACTAGACAGACATCAAAAATAACCCTTTTTTTCCTGACCAATCCCGGCAGTTTCCCGCCGAGATTTTTTATCTGCCGGCTTTCGCGCCCGTATTTCTTGGCCGGGCTGAAAACCGAAACCGCGTTCTTCATCTGGCGTTTTAAACCGCTTTTTCCATTCTCTCCTTTATCATCTTGTTCACCAATCCGGTATCGGCGACCCCCTTCAATTTTTTCATGGCCTCACCCATTACTTTTCCGAAGTCCTTGGCGCCGGCGGGTTTCACGATACCGACGGCCTCGTCAATAATCTTCTCCACCGCGGCGGCATCCAGCTGGGCCGGCAGATAGTTCTCAAGAATTTTCAGTTCCTTGGTTTCTTTTTCCGCGAGTTCCGGACGATTGCCATTCGCGTAAATCTCAATCGCTTCCCTTCTTTTTTTGGCCTCCCTCCTTAAAACCTCAAACAATTCATCGCCGTCTAAATCCGCGTCTTCCCCCTTGCCTCTTTTTTCAATTTCCCGATTATGGACGCTCACCAAAAATAAACGGAGGACGCTGACCTTCAATTCGTCTTTTCCCTTGAGCGCTTGGATTAAATCTTTGTTGAACTGTTCCTTTAAGTCCGCCATCTCAATTTGACTTAGCGATAGCCGTACTTTTTCAATTTAGTGATTTCCTCTTTTTTGTTCATCCGGTAAAGCGCGGCCAGCCGGCGTTTCCTTTTATTCTTCGGCCGGGTTTGCGAGCGGCGTTTCTTCACCTCTTTCAAAACCCCGCTTTGCTGGATTCGCTTGGAGAACCGGTAAAGAAAGGACCCGAGGTTTTCATTTTTTCTTCTTCTGACTTCCATTGGCATTGCGGAAGTATCGTATCCTATTTCTTTTTTTGAAGCAACTCTGCCGCGAGAATTTTTTCTTTGATGACGTCTAGCGATTCCCGCGAAGGATTGTTTACCACCGAGTGCACCGAGCCACCACTATCGGAGAGCCAGCGCGGAATCACGTGAATGTGGAGGTGATCCACCACTTGCCCCGAAGCCCTGCCGTAGTTGATCCCGATGGTGAATCCGTCCGGCTTCAGGGATTTCTCCAACCGAGCGGTCATATTCCTGACCGCTCCGAAAACGGGACCCACCGCTTCCGCATCCAAATTCAGAATAGTTTCCACGTGAACTTTCGGAATGACGACCGTGTGGCCCGGCGCCCGCGGATTGATGTCCAAAAATCCCACCGCGGCGTCATCTTCGTAGACGATGTGAGCCGGGATTTCTTTGGAGGCGATTTTGCAAAATAAACATTCCATTTGGAATTCGGAGTTTGTATGATACATGGGATTTAATGAAGCCGCTTCTTCACTTCTTCCACGATCCGTTCCGAAAGCACCGTTTCCTGAACGCCGGAAGTCATATCCCGCACAATCACCGTTCCCTCAAAAACCTCCTTCTGACCCAGCAAAAGGGCGAGCGTAATGGTCATTCGTTCCGCGATCTTGAGTTGGGCCTTCAGGGTTTTCTTCCCTACCACTTCCACTACCGCGACCCCGCTGGAACGCAACCGGTTCATCAGTTTCAGAGCCGATTTTTTCGCCTGGTCGCCGATCACGACGAAGAAAATCCTGGGCCGGGATTTGGCGCGCGGAACGATGCCCTGGCGTTTCATCGCTTCCGTCACTCTTTCCAGGCCGAGCGCGCCGCCCACCGCCGGCGTGATTCGGCCGCCGATCGCCTCCGCCAAATAATCATACCGGCCGCCGGAAGCCACCGGTAATTCAAAGGGCGGCGCGAAGATTTCAAAAATCGTCCGGTTAGCGTAATCGTCCTCCGGTAAAAGATAGGGGTTAGGTTCGTAAATAATCCCGTTGTCTTCCGTCAATTCCAAGACGGCCTTAAGATGGTTATTGCAATTTTGGCAGAGATAATCAAGGATAATCGGGGCTTTTTCTCTTAAGACCCGGCAACCTTCTTCTTCGCACGCCATAAGCGCGAAAGGATTTTCATCCAGAATTTTCTCGCATTTTTTACAAAGGTCTTCCCTGCGGCCGCGATAGTAATTCTTGATTTTCTGCTTGAAGGCCGGCCGGCAAACCCGGCAACCCGAGGTATTTATCTTTAAAATCAAATTCTTTATTTTAAGCGCTTTTAAAAAATCAAAGAGCGCCAGAATAATCTCCCCGTCATAGATGGAATCGGCTTCCCCGATTATTTCAAACCCCCAGACGTGGAACTGCCGCTCAAAACCCGGCTTAATTTTTATGTGCCGAAAGTACGGACCGGTGTGAAACACCTTCAGAGGGGAGGCGAAATACACCAGCCGATGCTCCAGATAACTTCTCAAAATCGGCGCGCACGAGCCGGAACGCAAAGCCAGCCGCTCCCCTTCTTTGGTCTTTAAAACGTATAATCGCTTTTCCGATTCTTCGCTCACCGAGCCGGCGCCGGACTCAAAAAACTCCGCCGATTCCAGCAGCGGGGTCTCAATGAAATAGAAATCGTGAAGCTCGCTCACCGTCTGGCCGGTCTGCCAGATTAATCGCCGCCATTCCTGATCTCTGGGCAAACTATCGCTCATTCCCTTCGCCCGCTCAAAAGCTAGAGGCCTGGCCGGCCGGGAAATCTTTTTTGCCTTGGGATTGTTCGCCATTCTTTTCCGTTTAATAAGCGGGCGGGGTAAAAGCCATCGCTTCATTGAACGGCCAAAGCCGAAAACGCGCCACTCCCACTATGTCTTCCTTGGGAAGCGGTCCCCAACTTCTGGAATCAAAACTGAAATTCCGATTGTCTCCCATCACAAAATATTCATCGGGGCCCAGGGTTTTTTCAAAATAAGCCGCATTCGTCTTCTGGAGAATATACGGTTCACGCAATACTTGGCTCTCTCCGTCGCTCAACACCTCCACCCGGCCATCTTCTATTTTCACCGTTTCGCCGGGCAAACCGATAATCCGCTTAATAAAGTAGGAGTTGGGGTCCTTGGGATATTTGAAAACCACCACCTCTCCCCGCTCGGGATTCCGGAGGCGGTAGGTCAACTCATCCACCAGAAGATAATTTCCATTATTGAAGCCGGGCTCCATACTGGAGCCACTGACCAGAAAGGGCTGGGCGATAAAAGTTCGGACGACAAAAACCGCGGCGACCGCGATAACAATCGTCTCCGCCACTTCAAAAACAGACCACAGGAATTTTTTCATATACAAAGAGATTAAAATCTTCTGTTTCGTAATTCAAGGTGTATAATATACGAAATGATTAACGAATTCAACTCCAAAAAGATAAGGATGATCGCGGGCTTGGGAAATCCCGGCGCCGACTACCGCGCCACTTTTCATAATGTCGGCTTCCTCGCGCTGGATTATTTTTCAGACGGGACGCCGGAAACCGAATGGCGCGAGGGGAAAAATTTCTCCTATCTCAAAATGAACGGAACGATTTTCGTAAAGCCGGCGGTTTTTATGAACGAATCCGGCGAGACCATAAGGCAAGCGCTGCGTTACTTCAAAATGAAAGCCGAAAACCTCCTCGTTATTCACGACGATTCCGACATAGAATTGGGGCGGTGGAAAATCGGCTTCGGCCGGGGCGCCGCCGGCCATCGGGGAGTGGCGTCAATCATCAGTCGCCTAAAGACCAAGAATTTTTGGCGGGCGCGAATCGGGGTAAGAAACCGCCGCGGCAAAGCCGGCGATTTCATCCTTAAAAAGATAACGCCGGCGGAAGAAAAGAATCTCACTCCGGTTTTTCAAGGTATCAAGGAAATGTTAATGCAAAATGAAATACATAGGTAACATTGGGCAGTCCTGATTTTGTTAAGAAAACCGTCTCGCAGGCCGAAGCGGGCATGGTGTCCTGCCGCAGTATGTTTTCGGAATCGCGGTTCGCTCGCTCCGGCGGCGAGCGCCCGCTGCCTCTCGGCGAAAAAGTCCGACGCTTCGTCAGACACCAAGCTTTTTCGCCTCCGAGAGCTTCCTCAATCATACTGCGGCAGAACGAGCGAGGCCGAGAGCGAGCGGCCAAACCTCGCTGGGGTTTGGCACAGCGTGTTTTCGTACAAAATCAGGACTGTCTTGTCAAGAATAAAAGTGTCACCGATGTATTTTTCCAGTACGATTAAACACTAGCGGTTCATGCTAAACTGGAAGGAGAGATTGAACGAAGCCGTGTTATCGGCCGCGATGACGATTTGAGTGATCGGCAAGCTCACGTTTGTGAAAACCGGATCGGCCATCAGAGCGTTTTTAAAATTGAGCGCCGTGTTGAAATCGGGAGCCGCGCCGAACACGTTCACGGGAGCGCCGATGGAAGAAACATCTAAGCTCTTCATTTTAATCTTGCTCGCGTTCGCCAGATCCCCCAAGTGACTCAACAATTCATACCAAGGCAAGAGAGCGCCCCGGACGCTTTTTATCGTCCCGACCAGATTATTGAACTCGGCCGCTTTGGCGTTCAAATCAACTAATTCTTTTTGACTTCCCGATGAAGAAAAGTCGGCCAGTCGGGCCGTCAAACTCTTGGATTGAGCGACCAGAAAACTGGCGGCGGAAATGAAGGCAATTAGTAAAATTACAAAAACCCCCACCGTGATATTGCGCCATAGGGATATGAACTCCAAAACTTGCTCATTGTGAATCGTCTTCGCCAAACTTTCTCCGCCCAAATTAATGACCTTCAATTCTTCCTCTTCCAATGCCATCTTCCCTCTTAGGGCCGCTCCCAGCGCGACATAAAAAACGGGCGTGACTTGACTCAAAACCAAAGGGTTCGCTTTGATGCCGAAATTTTTTTCTAAGAGACCGACCACCTCCAATTCAAAACCCGGCGCGATAATCAGCGCTTCGCCGGGCGCGTCGCCAAAACGACTCATGGAAAAATTGATTACCTTTTTCACTTCTTCCATCGTCACCTCGTCAAAAACCGAGCGCGAAATTGAACGCTCTTCGCCCTGGATGGATTGCCACGAACGAAAATAATTGAAGTGAAGATAATCATTTCTTAAAATAAAAAAATCCAAGCCATCACTCGAAATTTGGAAAACCAATACCGACTTCTGATTTGACTTCACTGACCGGCGGATTAAGCGGGCGAGAGCCAGGGCCGGAAATTCAAAAGAGATAGGCGCGAAATGGGCCTGAATCAGCAGGTCTTTCAATTGGTTAACGGTATTTTTATCCGTGAAGGCGCCAAGCAAATCGTAGCGGTCCGGCGTTTCGGCAATCAATTGGGCGCTCATATTCGCGTCGGCAATCGGAATGGGCGATATCATCTGGAGATTCAAAGCGACGGTTTCTTTAATCCTTTCCTCGCCCACATTTGGAATGTTGAAACTTTGCGTGTAGACCGACCCGGAGGGCAGAACGAGCGTTACCCGGAGCATTCGCTCCGGCTCTTCGGGCGCCGCCAATTGGTGAAGTTTATTCAGCGATTCCAGAAATTGATTCGGCTCCTGAAGCTTGTTATTTTTAAAAATCCCCGGCGGCAAACGGAGCGCTATTGTCCTTGGTTTATCAAGCCCGATAAAAACGTACTCCAGCGCCGATTCGCTGATTTGGAGGCCGTCAAACTGCGGTTTGGAACTTAACTTCTCAAGAAAGAATTTTATCTTTTCAAAAAACTTTTTCATGTGTTGGTACTTATTGAAGGGCCTGGTCTACTACCGACTGCAGTTGAACCTGGCCTGTAACCTGGCTGACCACCGCCGTCGCCACGAGATTTTTATCCCGCGTACCCGCCGTTCCCAGCGAAGAAACGGTGTAGACGTATATGTTGGCGCTGCTGTCAAATGTCCGGGAAACATCCACGGTGGCGCTGTCGCTACCCACCATCAATCCGTAACTTTGGTTGGAAGCGCCGAAATCGCGATTGCGGGATATTTTCATCAGCGCGTCCCAAAGCCCGGAGTACGCCACGGTAGCCGCTCGCGATTGCAATCTTTCGCCCAGACCGGAATTGCTTAAAAAATAAGTGACGAAAGAACCCGCGATGACAATTTCAATGATAACACCGCTCACTAAAAGAATGAAAGAAAGCGCGATCTGACCTCGGGAAAAAATCATAATCATTATTATGATACCAAAAAACCCCGCGTCTATACATAGGCGCGGGAGTAAACCCCCACACCAAATTTGGTGTGGGGGTAAATCGCGTGCCGAGAATTATTTGGCGTTCGGAACAGATGGATTGCCGCTCGGAGCCGGCGCGGCCGGTTGATTCGCCGGTGACGGAACCAAATCCGGGTTCGTCTCAATTAAACGCACCAATTGACTGTCGCTTTTCAACTTCGCGGACCAGACGACTTCCTCCCGGTTGATTTTAATGAAGTCCTCCGGCCCCCAAAATATATTGGAGAATTTCTGGACATTTATCGGATTCTTCTGATCCTGGGAATTTACCTGCAAAATATAAACGTGGCTTAAACCGAAGGACGGAAAGCGCGAGAGTCGGCCAAAATAGAGGTCGCCGGTTTTCAGATAGACCGCGGAGTAGGACGCCTTTCCCCACCAATTTTGCCAGACGACAACCCCCGCCAGGACGACCGCCAGGACGACGACGACAATCAGAAGTATTTTATTTATATTGCGCATGAACTTAAGATTCAAAATACTGAAACGACCTTTTCGCACTTTTCCATTATAGCATATCAGATAGCGAAACTGCGATTACGAAGTTTCACCGCTGGAAGTGAAACGAGCGGGGTTAAAATCTTCTGTTTCGTGATTCAAAGTGATATAATATAAATATGAAGGCGATAAAAATTATTTTCTGGATTATCGTTCTGGCGGTGATTGCCATCGCACTGGCTTTAGTATTAAAATCGCCGGCGCGCGGAAACGCCGCGGGCGCCAATATCAACTCCTCTGCGACGAGTTCAGTCGCTTGGGACGATGTCAGCGGCTGGGGAGATTTCTACGGCCCTCAAAATGTTTTGGTTGAAGGGACGAGAATCCAGGGTTACGCCAGCTCCTCGGTGGGCGATATTTCTTTGGATTGCGCGACGACCCGAAGCGGAAATATTTGTAGCACCTCCAATTACGGTCTCTGCAACGGGCCGGGGCCTCACAACACGGACGGCACCTGTCCGAACGGCGACGCGAGTGGAGCAATCACCGGCTTCGGCTGGAACGACACAATCGGCTGGACCAGTTTCAACTGCGACCAAAGTTCCCAAGGGGGAAGCAACAATTGCGCCAGTTCAAATTACGGCGCGACGATTAACCAAAATACCGGGGACTTCAGCGATTACGCTTGGAACGACACCGATGGCTGGATCAGTTTCAACTGCGCGAATAACAGCAGTTGCGGAACTAATAACTTTAAATTAAACACACACTGGAGAGCGACGAGCACGCTCGGGTATCTCACTTCGTCCATTTTTGACACTCAAGATGCGAACGGCGTCACTTTGAACAGTATTATCTGGGAGGGCAGTTCGCCGGCGAACACCTGCGTCAATTTCCAGGTTGCGGCTTCAAACAGTGCGAGCGGCCCCTGGAGCTACAGCGGGCCCTCGGGTGACGATACCACTTACTACGGCGCCCCGTGTTCCCAAGGCATAAGCGGCGGCTCGGGTTGCGCTTCTCTGGATACTCCCGTCTGCGTGAACCCGAGTCAGTTCAATAATTACCGATATTACCGCTACAAAGTCCAGCTTCAAAGCAATCGGGTGCAAACTCAAACGCCGCGGGTGGACGATGTTATTTTGAATTTCAGCCAATAAGTTAAAATAAAGGAATGGAAAAAATTAAAATAAACAGCGTCACGTGGATTCGGCTCCAAAACCCATCCGAGAAAGAAGTAAAAGAACTGGAAGGACTTTTTGAAATTCATCCCATCATTCAGGAGGAAATTTACCGGCCTTCCGATCGGAGCAAGGTGGAAAATTACGACGGCTATATCTTCGCGGTCTATCACCTGCCCATCTATAACGAAACGGAACGCACCTCCCGCCGGGCGGAAGTGGACTTCGTCGCCACCCAAGACCTGTTAATCACGGTGTCTTACGAAAAAATTGAACCGTTGCTTGAATTCAGCCGGGAGTTGGAGAAAAACGCCGGTCTAAAAAACAAAATTCAAAACCCGGCTCAATTAATTTATTACATTCTTCAGGAAGTGAATGTCTTTTCCTTGCGTCAGCTGCGCCATGTGGAGAAGAAAGTGAACGCGGTGGGCGCTAAAATCTTCAAACACCCCGACCGGGAACTCCTGGAGGAAATTTCCTACATCAAGCGGGACTTGCTGGATTTCGGAATTATCGCCGCCGGACAGAAAACCACTCTGGAATCGCTTCTCCAGGTCGGCGCCGATTTCTGGGGCAAGGGCATGCGGATTTATTTCTCGGACTTGTTGGGCAGTTTCCTTAAAGTCCACTTCTTGCTGGAAAATCTGCGGGCGACAATCGTCTCCTACAGCGACACGGTTTCCCAGATTTTTCAGTTCCGCACCTCGGATATCGTCCGCCGCTTCTCAATTCTGGGCTTTTTGAGCTTCCCTCTTTTGCTCTATGCCACCATCACTCTTCAACCGCAAATCGCGCCGACCCTTTTCGCCGACCCCATTGAGTTCTGGCTCATCTTCGCTCTCATCATCGTAATCGTGGCGGGGCTTCTGATGATTCTCCGCAAAAAGGGTTGGTTTTAAGATTTATCTTTACCACGATGCCCCCATTCCTGCGATGGGAGCTCGTTGCACTCTCGGCGAAAAAGTCCGATGTGCTAATCGGACACCAAGCTTTTTCGCCTCCGAGAGCTTCCTCAAAGAATACTGGCTGGGATCTTTTCATTGCGCGAGGTTTCATAAACTTATAGAATGGTTTTATGCGAC
>CAYISE010000009.1:0-24374 GCA_964366055.1 uncultured Candidatus Saccharibacteria bacterium | reverse complement strand
TTGCCGTCCTATAAAAATGCGCAGGCCGCCGCTTTGCGGCGGCTGGCGGCGGGCTTCCGCAGTTCAGGAATTTTTGATAAAATAGGTTCGAGCGAAGTCGTAAAGATACTCGGGTCCTCAAAAAGGACAATTTTATAAAAGGGTAGTGGCCTTACGCGCTATCCTTTTTCTTTTTTGTAATTTATCTGCTACAATTAGCCCGTATGAAAAACAAGACCTGGTTAATCGTCGGCGCGGTAGTTCTTTTGGTCGTAATCTATTTCTTCGGAACTTATAATAGTTTTATAAACGGTCGAGAAGCCATCAATGGCCAATGGGCTCAAGTGGAGACGCAATATCAAAGGCGTCTGGATTTGATTCCGAATCTCGTGAATTCCGTGAAGGGCGCGATGAAGCAGGAACAGGCGGTTTTTGACGCGATTGCCGAGGCGAGGACGAAATACGGCGGAGCGACAACCGTAGATGAAAAAGCCGCCGCCGCGACGCAAGTGGAATCGGCGCTCGGCCGGTTGCTTGTCATAATGGAAAATTATCCCCAGCTGAAGTCCGTTGATACGGTGCAGACCTTGATGGCGCAGTTGGAAGGCACGGAAAACCGGGTGAGCGTGGAGCGCCAGCGCTTCAACGGATTCGTCCAAAGTTTCAACGCAATGGTTCAGAGATTTCCTTCCAGCGTCGTGGCCGGCATTTTCGGTTTCACGACCCGCACGTATTTCCAGGCCCGGCCGGGCGCGGAAAACGCTCCATCGGTTGATTTTTAGTTTGATGTTCAAGAGAACTCTAGTTTTAGGCGGACTATTTTTAGTCCTCGCTCCTATTTTGGTCTGCCCGGCCAGGGTTTTGGCTTATCAAAGTCCCGGCTCGCCGCGCGGCGCGGTAAATGATTTCGCGGGAATGCTTTCACAAAATGACGCGGCCCAACTGGAATCAAAACTGGATAATTTCAATAAAACCACCGGCAACGCGATTGTGGTCGCGACGATGAATAATTTGGGTGGCGACACGGTTGAGAATTACGCCGTAGAACTTTTCAAAGAGTGGGGCATCGGCCAAAAAGGAAAAGACAACGGCGTTTTGATTTTGGTTTCCAAAGATGACAGAGAAATGAGAATTGAAGTCGGCTACGGTTTGGAGGGTGTTTTAACGGATGCTCAGAGTTTTTGGCTCATTCGCGACGTGATGACACCGGCCTTCAAGAACGGCGATTATGCGGGCGGGTTGAACGGCGTCGTGGACAAAATCATCGGCGCGGTTTCGGGTGGCCAAGCGGTGCCGAGCGAGAGTCCTCCGCCGCCTTCTCCGGGCTCAAGCAATGGCCTTGGTTTTAATTGGTTCTTCTTTATTTTTTTCATACTGGTCTGGCTGGCCAGCCTTCTCGGCCGTTCCAAATCCTGGTGGGCGGGCGGCGTTATCGGCGGCGTGGCCGGGATTGTTATAGGTTTCATTTACGGATTTTTGTACAGTGGTCTTATTGCTATTGGTGGACTTACCGTTGTCGGATTAGTTTTTGACTATTTCGTTTCCAAGGGCTATCAGAGATACAAGAGCGGAGGAGGTATTCCGCCCTGGTGGCTGGGCGGCGGGGGACTCGGTGGCCGAGGTGGCTTCGGTGGCGGAGGATTTGGAGGTTTCGGCGGCGGAAGTTCCGGCGGCGGCGGCGCCAGCGGCCGATGGTAGTGGAAATTCAAAAAAATTTGTTTTAGAATTTGAAACAATTAGGGAAGGGTCGCATAGCGGTCTAGTGCGCTCGCTTGGAGAGCGAGTGTGCCGAAAGGCACCGCGAGTTCAAATCTCGCCCCTTCCGCCAATTTTCAAAATTCGGATTTTATTTATATTTACCGGCCAATGTTTTATAATGAATGGTAATGGAAAGAGGTCTCATAAATTCATTTCTTAAGGATGAGAAGGGTCAGAGTTTAATGGAGATTATCGTGGGCTTGAGCATCGGCGCGGTTCTCATCGGCACCGCCAGTTTTGGCATCGCCTTCATGTTGCGTTCTACGACCACGAACCAGAATTTGAGCGGCGCTTCCCAACTGACCCAGGGATTGATGGACAACGCGCAATCTTTCGCCAATGCTTCCTGGCAGAATGTGTATTCCTTGAATAAGGGTTCCGCCAACCAATATTTCTTGATGGCTTCCGGCACGTCGTATTTTGCGGTAGTCGGGCAGGAGGGAGTTCCGAGCAACGATATCACTAACGGCTTGGTGGGAAAGTGGGGGTTTGACGAAAATTCCGCCAGTACGAGTACCACCGTCTACGACACTTCGGGAAATAATAACAACGGCGCGCTCACGAACGGTCCCACTCGCGCGAGTTCCACTTGCAAGATGAGTAATTGTTTGAGTTTTGACGGTTCTAACGATTACGCGGTGATAAGCGACCCCGCGAGCGAGACGCTTGACCCGACGAGCAAGTATTCTCTGTCGGTCTGGCTGAAATATGCCACTACCACGAGTTATGGTTTCATTATTTCAAAAAGCAACGGGGGCGCGGGCGGCGGCTACGAACTTTTTAGAAACACCGGCAGCGGCGCCATTAGATTCAGTTCTTGCGATGCGGCCGGTTCTTGCGCTGGCGGTTATTTTGATATTGTGACTGACGCGGGTTATAACGACAATAATTGGCATTATGTGGCGGCAACGGCCAAGACAAACGATGTCGCTAAAATTTATGTGGACGGAGTATTGGTTAAAAGTTCCGGGACGGTGACCCAGAATAATGTCGCCAACGCTTTTAATCTGTTGATTGGCGCGCGCGGCGCGGCCGGCGCCTCCCCGTTTAACGGTTATATTGACGATGTCCGCGTTTATAATCGCGCGCTTTCGGCGAGCGAGGTTTCCAATTTATATAACAGCGCTGTTTTCACCCGCTATTTCTACGTTGAGAATGTCTGCCGCACGAATGATTCTTCGGCGAATATTTCCACCACCACCTCGCCCTGTCCGAGCGGCACGGCGGACGACCCCCTGACTCAAAAGGCAACCGCGATAACCCAGTGGCTTTTGGGGGTGGGTCTGGACCAGGTGAGTTTATCTCGCTATCTCACTCGCTGGAAAAATTTCTCCATCCGGCAAACTGATTGGATGAGCGGCGCGGGTCAGGATGGGCCGTTTACCACGCCGGGAAGCGCGTATTCCACTTCTACTAATATCGCTCCGACCAGCACGTTTGGCTCATTCCAAATCCAGAATTTGAGCCAGCAATAGGATTAAGATTATTTTATAACAAAGATGAAAGTTCAAAATTACAGCGAAAATTTGGAGAAGCACTTAGTTCAGTTGGGCCACGACGTGGCGCGGCTCAAAGAATCGCCGGAAAATAATGATTTATCCGAACGGGAATTGGTGAAGCAATCTTTAAGGTCGCTGGCTCAAACGGAGAATGATGTTACAGGCGCGGAACCGACGAGTCCCGCTCCCGCCGTGCCAGCCGCTTCGCCAGCCGATAATTTTTTGCCGAATTATCTTTCCGGCAATCCGGATGAAGGAATTAAAAAATCCGTGGAGCACCTCCTTCAAGTCGCCGCGGGAGGCGATCTCCCTAAAGCGGCTCGCGAGGCAAGGAGGTACCCGCCGTTTATAGAAGACGCGTTTCATGACGCCTTGGTGGATAAATTTATGCCGGAACTGAAAAAGCGGGGAATCATTAAGTAAAATATGTCGCCATTTTTGAGCTTGGTTTTGACAGTATTAATTTTCGCCGGCGGAATCGGTTTTTATTTTTTCTGGAGAGCCGGTCAAAAGAAACGGCTTTTCGGTCAATTGGAGACGAACCTTTTTTTAATTCGCATCCCCCGCGCGGATGAGAAAGACAAGGATTTTAAAAAAGAAATAAACATTTCCGAACAACTTTTCAACTCCGTGGCCGCTTTCAAGGCGCCGATTGCGTTTGAAATCGCGGTGCCGAACGTGAGTAAAGAAATTTCATTTTTCGCCTCGGTGCCGGCCCGTTTTGCCGAGGCGTTTACGAAACAAATCCAATCCCTCTGGAGCGATTCCGTCGTGGAGAAAGCGGAGGATTACAATATTTTCAATTATGCCGGCGTGGCCGCGGGAGCGACCGTTTCCCAAAAGGAGCGCTTTACTCTTCCCGTCCGAACTTATGAGGAAGCGGGAGCGGATACTTTTCTGCCTCTTTTAGGCGGTCTGGCCAAAATCAATGAAATTGGGGAAGGCGGAGCGATTCAGTTCGTGATTCAACCGGCGGGAAAGAAATTCAAAAAAGAAGGCCAGATCGTACTTAAAAATTTGAAAAAAGGCGGAAAGTCAGGCGATGTTTCACCCTTTTCTTTTTCTGATGTGACGGAGGCTCTTTCCGGAAAGAGCGGGAAAAAAGACGAGGCGCCGCCCCGGCTTGACGAAGAGGCGGTAAAAATCACCAATGAAAAATTAGCCAAACCGCTTTTTGAGGTGAACGTGAGAATTGCCGCTTCGGCGCCGAGCCAGTTTCAGGCCGATTCTATTCTTGAGGGCTTGACCGCGGGTTTTTCCCAATTTTCCGCGCCCAATCGGAACGAATTTAAGGTGACGCGGGTGAAAGATAGCGACCGGAAATTTTTCCACGATTATTCTTTCCGCGCTTTCAACGCCAAGGGGGCGATGCTCCTGAATAGCGGCGAATTGGCCAGTATTTTCCATTTACCCACCCCGTTCACCGATATTCCCAATGTCAAATACGTAAAATCAAGGGAGGCGCCGCCGCCCGCGAATTTGCCCAAAGAGGGCGTTCTCATCGGTCGGAGCGTTTTTCGCGGCGAGACGATTGAGGTGAGGGTTACGGACGACGACCGCCGGCGCCACATATACATCGTTGGCCAGACCGGCACGGGCAAGTCCAATTTGCTGATTAACATGGCGGCCGATGACATCCGGCGCGGCAAGGGAGTGGCGGTCATAGACCCTCACGGGGATTTAGTGGCGGATATTTTGGGATTGGTGCCGAAGAATCGCGTGGAGGACGTGATTGTTTTTGACCCGGGCGACATTTCCAATCCGGTGGGCTTGAATATGCTGGAGTACGATTTTAACCGGCCGGAAGAAAAAACCTTCGTTGTGAACGAGATGCTGAATATCTTTGACAAGCTTTATGATTTGAAAACCACCGGCGGGCCGATGTTTGAGCAATATATGCGGAACGCCCTGTTGCTTTTAATGGAGGACGCCATAAACGAACCGGCGACTTTAATGGAGGTGCCGCGGGTTTTTTCGGACGCGGCTTTCCGAAGCCGGAAGCTGGCGAGAATAAAAAATCCGGTGGTGGCTGATTTCTGGGAGAAGGAAGCGATTAAAGCCGGCGGCGAGGCGGCGCTGGCCAACGTCACCCCCTATATCACTTCAAAATTCAACAGCTTCACGGCGAACGATTACGTCCGGCCGATTATCGGCCAAGTTAAATCCGCTTTTAACTTCCGGGAGGCGATGGATAGCGGCAAGATTCTGCTCGTAAATTTATCAAAGGGGCGCATAGGGGATATGAATGCTAGTCTTTTGGGAATGATTGTCGTGGGCAAAATATTAATGGCTGCTTTGGGCCGCGTGGACATGGAGCAGGAAAAACGCCGGGATTTTTATTTTTATATTGACGAGTTTCAGAACTTCGCGACCGATTCCATCGCCGTCATTCTTTCCGAAGCGAGAAAATATCGTTTGGATTTGACGCTGGCTCATCAATTTATCGCCCAATTGCCGGATAAAATTCGCGACGCGGTTTTCGGAAATGTGGGCTCGCTCATCTCCTTCAGAATAGGGTCCAAAGACGCGGAGTTCCTGATTAAGCAATTTGAACCGGTTTTTAAAGAACAGGATTTGATAAATATTGATAACTATCAAGCGTATGTTAAGCTCTTGATAAAAGGAGAAACCGCCAAGCCCTTCAACGTGCGGATGATAAGAGCGGAACCGAGCGACCGGGACTATGCCGAGAATTTGAAAAATCTTTCGCGTCTGAAGTACGGCCGTAAGCGCGAAGAAGTGGAGCAGGAAATTTATAATCGGTTGAGAAATTAAAATAAAAAATGAAGAAAGATTATTATCTCGTTACCATCATCGGTTTTTTGGTGGGCTGGCTGGTGCTTTTGCCGGCCAAAAATCTGGGATTAACTCTGTCGGCCGACCTTATCTCGGCCTCCGTCATCGGTTTTACCCTTTTGGCGCCCATCGCGCTTTTTGTCCTGAAAAAATTGAGTCGTTTTTGGGCGGTTTTTGACCAGTTCGGGAAATTCGCGGCGGTGGGCACGTTGAACACGCTTTTGGATTTGGGAGTGCTGAACCTTTTGATGTTTCTAACCGGCTTTTACAGCGGTTTTCCTTTTGCGGGTTTCAAATCCGTTTCTTTTTTGGTCGGGACCACTAACAGTTATTTTTGGAATAAACTCTGGACCTTTCAAAGCAAATTGCCGGTGACTGTCGCGGAATATATTCGCTTCGGGCTTTTCACGCTCGTCGGCGCGTTAATCAACGTGAGCGTCGCGTCGCTTATCGTGAACGTGATTGGAGCTCCAGCTGGTATGGATTTAAAGCTCTGGGCGAATCTGGGCGCCCTGATGGCCGTTTTCGCCGGTTTCCTCTGGAATTTTTTAAGTTACCGAAATATAGTCTTTAAAACGAAAACTTCGGGATGAGGCCTTTTCTCTCCATAATCATTCCGGCCTACAACGAAGCCAAAAGATTGCCGCTCACTTTGATTGATATTGACCGTTATCTTTCCGCCGCCGGGTTTTCTTACGAAATTTTAGTGGTGAGCGACGGCTCCAAAGACGAAACCGTCGATATAGTCAATCGCTTCAGTCATATCGTTAAAAATCTAGGGATGATTGATAATAAAGAGAATCACGGGAAGGGCTGGGTGGTGAGGGAAGGGATGTTGAAAGCCAACGGCAACTATCGCCTTTTCACCGATGCCGACAATTCCACTGCCATCGGCCATTTTGATAAAATGCTGCCGTATTTCAAAGAAGGGTATGGGGTGGTAATCGGTTCCCGGGCCGTAAGGGGCGCGCGATTAGAACCGCCTCAGCCGTTTTATAAGCAGATTTTAGGTAAGATTGGCAATTTAATTATTCAGATTTTGGCGGTGCCGAAAATTTGGGACACCCAGTGCGGTTTTAAATGTTTTACCGAAGAGGCGGCCATGAAAATTTTCAGCGCCGCTAAAATTGACCGCTGGGGTTTTGACGCGGAGGCCATCGCGCTGGCCCGGCTTTTCGGTTACCGGGTCAAGGAAATGCCGGTGCGGTGGGTGAATGACATTCGTTCCACGGTCGGTCTCAAGGCCTATTTTTCCACTCTTTGGGATGTGGTCCGCATCCGATTTTGGCTCTGGCGAGGAGCATATGTTATGAAGAAAGAATGATTAAAAATTCAGAAATCCGCCACGATTTAATCTCCGGCAATTGGGTGATTATCTCTCCCCGGCGGGGAAAACGCCCGGAAGCGGGGATAAAAAAATGTCCCTTTGAGAATTCTCTAAAAGGTCAAAAAATTATATCGCGATACGGTCAAATGCCGGATTGGCGCCTGGCGCTTTTGGAGAATAAATATCCAGCTGTCGTTCATGGAGAGAATCCGCTTATTAAAAAACCCGGCTCTTTTGTTTTTTTGGGGGGGTTCGCCCATAATAATTTTGTGTTAACACTTTATAATAATTTTATTTTACCTAAATTTTCGTATTAAGACGCGACTCTGGTATTCCGGGTCTTTCAGGATCGCTACCGGACGCTTCAAAAAGAAAAAGAGGCGGCTTATATTTCCATTTTCCATAATTGGGGTCCGAAGGCGGGCGCGAGTATTTTTCATCCTCATTATCAGATTATGACCGTGCCAATTGTGCCGTGCGCCGTGGAAATTTCATTGGGAAATTCCACGCGTTTTTTCTCCAAACAAAAACGTTGCATGCATTGTTTTGTAATGAAGCGCGAACTGAAAGAACGGAAGCGGATAGTATTCAAAAACCAATCGGCAGTGGCGGTCGCACCCTTTGTTTCCCGCGAGCCGTTTCAGTTACGGGTCTATCCCTTGCGCCACCGGCCTTATTTTGAGGATACGCCGGAGAAAGAAATGAATGATATTGCGCTGGCTTTGCGGTCCGCCCTTATGAGGATTGAGCGAGAACTTCATTATCCCGACTATAATTTTTTTATTCACACCGCGCCGGTCCGAGGTAAAAAGAACCGCCATCATTATCATTGGCATATTGAAATTATTCCTCAATCCAATATTTCCGCCGGTTTTGAATTGGGGACGGGAATTGAAATCAATACCGTTGACCCCGATGAGGCTGCGCGGATTTTAAGGAAATAAAATGATTGTTGCCAATTGGAAAATGAATCCGGCCACGTTGCGGGAAGCAATGGGACTGGCTAGATTATCCGATAGGAAAGGCGTGGTAATCGCGCCGCCCTTTGTTTTTTTAGAAGCCGTCGGAAAAGTTCTTGAGAAAGCGGTATTGGGCGCGCAGGATACCGGCGAGGTTTCCTGGCGCGAGTTGAAAAATTTCGGCGTGAAATATGTGATTGTGGGGCACTCGGAACGGAGAGCGCTGGGAGAAACGGACAGAACGGTGAATAAAAAAGTGAAAGCGGCGCTCGCGCACGACTTGAAGGTGATTTTATGCGTGGGGGAACCGAAACGAAAATTAGGAGTAAAGAATAACGAATTAAGGAAAACGAAACGTTATATCAAGGGTCAACTAGAAAAAGATCTCGCGGGAATTCAAAATTCGCTCATTATTGCCTACGAGCCCATCTGGGCCATCGGCACCGGTAAGAATGATACTCCGAAAAATGCCTCGGAGATGGCCGGATTTATAAAACAATTCTTTAATTCAAAATTCATAATTCAAAATTCAAAAGTACTCTACGGGGGCTCGGTGAACGGAAAAAACGCTAAGTCGTTTCTCAAGGCGCGCGATATAGACGGTTTATTGGTCGGTGGGGCGAGTTTGAAACCAAAAGAGTTTAAGAAAATAATGGAATACAATTCCGCTGAAGAATGACCCGCGGGCAGAAGAAATTTTTATACGGCTTGTTGTATCTGATTATTCTTGTTCTTGTAGTGTGGGGGATAGTTCCGAAATCTCCGGTTCAGCCGGCGTGCGTTGGCTTTTCCTGCGGAATAAACCAGCCGCTCCCGCTTCAGTTAACTGAAGCGGCCAGAATTTTCAAAAGCGAGAGCGTGAAGAGCGTGATTCTCCTCGCGAGCGTTCAGAATCCCAATGCCGATTACGGCGCCGACGCTTTCTCCTATGAATTTACGGTGTCGGAAAAAAATGGAGGAGTAGTCGCCCAAATTTCCAATATAGGAAATATTTACCCCGGTGAAACGAGATACATTATTGGTTTTTACGACACCGCCGGTTTAGATTTAAAAATGGTAGCCGACCAGCCGGATTTTAAAATTATTGAGACCAATTTCCGGCCGGCCGCGGGTTTTTTGAAGCCGGATTTGTCTTTATCATCCGACCTCGCCACTCAAGTCGGTTCCGCCGGCATAAAAGTCACCGGCAATTTGAAGAATCAAAGTTCGTTCGCGGTTCAAAACGTGAAAGCGTTAGCGTTGCTTGAGAATAAATACGGGGACCCGATTTTTGCCGCCCAGACCATTATCCAACAAGTCGGCGGATTCAAGGCGACTCCCTTTGAGGTCTCTTTTCCGGCGGACCAATCCATTGTGGAAAATCTGGTTCCCGACCGGACACAGGTTTTCTTTTACGCTGAATAAATGGTCAGAAATATTTTTGACAGATGGAGAAATTTGGATTGGATTTTGATGGGCGCTCTTTTGTTTCTCTCGGCGGTGAGTTTGGTCTCGCTGGCCAGTTACAGCCAGACCCTTTTTTGGCGCCAGCTTATCTGGTACGCGGCGGCGTTTTTCCTGATTTTATTGGGCAGCGGTTTCAATTGGTCCTGGCTCTTGCGCTGGCCGGTTTTTCGGTATGGATTGTATTGGTTGAGCGTTCTCTTGCTTCTTGTCTCAAACCTTCAGTCGAATGTCGTCCGGGGGACGAAAAGCTGGCTTTTCATAGGGAATTTCCAATTTGAACCGGCGGAAGTCGCGAAGATTGCCCTGGTCATCTTACTGGCCGGATTTCTGACCCGCCGCTACTTGGCGGTGTGGCGGGCCAAATATCTTTTTCTTTCTTTTTTTTACGCGCTCCTGCCGGCGACCTTGATTGCGATTCATCCGGACTTGGGTTCCACAATCGTGGTCTTAAGTATTTGGGTCGCCTTCATTTTTGTGGGCGGCGTTCACAAAAAAACATTTCTTATCGGACTGGGGGCCGTTATCATCGCTTTCATTCTGTTGTGGACATTTTTCCTGAAACCGTATCAGAAAGACCGGCTGACCGCTTTCATGTTTCCCGAACGGGACCCGTTGGGGATAAATTACAATGTCATTCAGTCCAAGATTGCCATCGGTTCCGCCGGCTTCTGGGGCAAAGGTTTCGGCGAGGGCCCCCAGACCCAACTTCGCTTCCTGCCGGAGGCCCAAACCGATTTTATTTTCGCCGCTTTTACGGAAGAGTGGGGAATTTTGGGCGCCACCTTCCTGATATTGACTTTTATTCTCGTTATCTTTAGATTTATAGATATCAGTTTGAGAGCGGGGAGCAATGACGCTAAATTCGTGATTTTCGGCGGCGCCCTGATATTCTTTATCCAGTTTCTTATTAATGTCGGGGCGAATATGGGATTGGTGCCGGTAACCGGCATCACTCTGCCCTTCGTCAGCTATGGGGGATCCAGCCTCTTGACGATTGCGATTCTCATAGGCATAATTCAACATATAAAACTTGAATCCCGTTAAGGGCTTGACTCCCTTGCGTCTTTATTTTCAGCACATTTTTTAAGATGAATCCTCAAGATAATAAGATGAGGTTGTGGAGTTTGCGTTTCCTGATATTATTGGGAGCGATTCTGGTCTTTATTTTGACGGTGGCCTATTTTTTCTATGGTCTTCAGCCCAGCTATGCCTTGGAGAATCCCGTGGCGTTTCAAGTGGCCAAGAGAGAAAGTTTTCGCGCCATCAGCGCGCGTTTGTCTCGAGAGTCGTTAATAAAATCCATCGCTGTGTTTAAGGTCTATTCAATTTTAACGGGCAACGCCCGAAAATTTCAGCCGGGGACGTATCAACTCGCGAGCACGATGAATATTCCGCAAATCGTTGAATACCTCACGGCGGGCGGGAAAAATGAAGTGACGGTGAAAATTACCGAGGGCGCGACCGCGAAAGACGTTGACGCGACCCTGGCCGCCGCGGGAGTAATCACGCCGGGCGCGCTTTTAAATTTCCCCTTTAAAAATTTAGCCACCCAGTATCCGTTCCTAAATCAGAACTCTCTGGAGGGATTTCTTTTTCCGGACACTTACAATTTCGCGTTAAATTCTTCTCCCGAGACGGTTCTGCGGCGCTTCCTGGATACATTTGAAATAAAGGCCTGGCCGCTTCTTTCCAGTCAGAAAAACTGGTATGACTCTCTCATTTTAGCGTCTTTTTTGGAGCGTGAAGTTAAGTCCATGAATGACCGCCAAATCGTGGCGGGCATTATTTTGAAGCGTCTGAAATTGGGCATGCCGCTTCAGATTGACGCGACTGTGAGTTACGTTAAATGCGACCAAGGTTTCATGAATTGCGCCAAGCCGGGCGTTGCCAAAGAAGACCTCAAAACTGATTCGTCCTACAACACATACGCCCACCTCGGTTGGACGCCGACGCCAATCGCAAACCCGAGCAAGGGCGCGATTCAAGCCGCGCTCACGCCTCAAGCGAGCGGCTATCTTTACTATCTGACTGATTCCCGCTCCGGGGAAACCGTTTTTTCAAAAACATTGGACGAACACAATGATAACAGGGTCAAATATTTATAAAAAATAAATGCCAAAAGTTAAAATTTTTTCTTCCTATAAAGGTCCGATTTTCACTCCGTCCAATTTGGTGGAAATTCAGTTAAATTCCTACAAGTGGTTTTTGGAAAATGGATTGCGGGAACTTTTTGACGAGATTTCTCCGATTAAAGACCACACCGGCAAGGAATTGGAGTTGAGTTTTTTGGATTACAAGTTTGACCAGCCAAAATACAACGAAACGAAGTCCCTGGAGAAAGGCCAGACCTTTGAAGCGCCCCTCCGGGTAAACGTGAAACTCTTGAATAAGGATACGAAACAATCCAGGATTCAGGAGGTTTATCTCGGCGATTTTCCGCTGATGACTAATCGGGGCACTTTTATCGTGAACGGCGTGGAACGGGTGGTTATTTTGCAGATTATCCGCTCGCCCGGGATTTACTTTACCGCTAATCTCTCCCGCGGCCGCAAACTTTTCGGCGCGAAAATCATTCCTAACCGCGGCGCCTGGGTGGAATTGGATACGGAAGCCGACGGATTTTTAGGCGTGAAAATTGACCGCCGCCGTAAAGCGCCGGTGACGCAACTGCTCCGCATTTTCGGTTTGGGAGACGATGAAGCAATTTTAAAGACCTTCGCGAAAACCGACGCGGGAACGATAAAGTATATCCAAGCCACTCTGAAAAAAGATGACGCCAAGACCGTCAACGAGTCCTTTATTGAAATTTACCGGCGTCTCCGGCCGGGAGATCTGGCAACGGTGGAGAACGCCCGTCTTTTAATTGAGCCGATGTTCACCCGTTTTGACCGCTATGACATAAGTCCGGTCGGTCGCTACAAATTTAATCAGCGTTTGAGCATGGGAAAGAAAGACAGCCGCCTTCTGGATTTGGACGACCTGATCGCGGCCGTCACCGAGATTATCCGCCTGAACAACGATTTAAAGGCCATTCCGGATGACATTGACCATTTGGGCAATCGCCGAATCCGCTCGGTGGGCGAATTGGTTCAATCCCGTTTGCGGATCGGTTTCGCGCGCCTCAAGCGCGGCATTCAAGACCGGATGTCCACTTTAGAAAGAAAAACTCTTCAGCCGGCCCATCTGATTAACTACAAACTTTTAACTTCCGTCGTGCGCGATTTCTTCGCCGCCTCCCAACTCTCCCAGTTTATGGACCAGGTGAATCCTTTGGCTGAATTGGAACACAAGCGCCGAATCTCGGCGATGGGTCCCGGCGGTCTCACCCGGGAACGGGCCGGTTTTGAAGTCCGCGACGTTCATCCGTCTTATTACGGCCGCATCTGTCCGATCGCGACTCCCGAAGGCGCGAACATCGGTCTCGTAAATTACCTGGCGAGTTACACGCGCGTGAACGATTTTGGATTTTTGGAAACGCCCTATTTTAAAGTCAAAAACAGCGTTGTCACGAAAGAGGTTGTCTGGCTGGACGCCATTAATGAACAAAAACATAAAATCTCCCAAGCCGACGTGAAGACCGACGAAAAGGGTCTGATTCTGGAACCGGTGATTTCGGCGAGGATCAAGGGCGCGCCGGGAATCTGCCGGCGGGAAGAGGTGGAATTGATGGACATTTCGCCCAATCAGCTTTTCAGTATTTCCACCTCGCTCATTCCTTTCTTGGAACATAACGACGCGAACCGGGTGCTGATGGGCTCCAATATGCAACGGCAGGCGACGCCGACTCTGAAGCCGGAAGCGCCGCTTGTATCAACCGGAGAAGAAGAACGGGCCGCCCGGGATTCCGGCCAGGTGATTATCTCCGACGTGAGCGGCACGGTAACGGAGGCGGATGGACGAGCCGTCACCGTAAAAACATCGGACGGCAACAAGATCTTCAATCTCTACAAATTCAAGCGGTCCAACCAATCCACTTGCATGTCCCAGCGGCCGGCCGTCAAGGTGGGCGATAAGGTGGAACCGGGTTCGGTTTTAGCCGATGGACCGGCGACTAAAGATGGGGTTCTGGCTTTGGGTCGGAATTTACTCGTGGCGTTTCTGCCTTGGCAGGGCGCCAACTTTGAAGATGCCATAATAATTTCCGAGCGGGTGGCGCGGGATGATTTTTTCACCTCCATTTATATTGAAACATTCACCTGTCTGGTGCGCGACACCAAGCTGGGGCCGGAAGTAACGACGGCTGATATTCCGAATGTGGCCGATGAAAAATTGAAAAATCTGGATGCCGAGGGAATTACCCGCATCGGCGCCGAGATAAGAGCCAATGATATTTTGGTCGGGAAAATCTCTCCCAAGGGCGAATCAGAACTGACCTCCGAAGAACGGCTCTTGCGCGCGATTTTCGGCGAGAAAGCGCGGGATGTCAAGGACTCCTCGCTGACTATGCCTCACGGCAAACAGGGCCGCGTTATCGGCATTAAAATTTTCTCTCGCGACAAAGGCGATAAATTGGAACCCGGCATCATTAAAAAAATTCAAATTGAGGTGGCCCAGCTCCGAAAGGTGAGAGCGGGCGACAAGCTGGCCGGCCGCTACGGGAACAAAGGCGTGATTTCCCAAATCCAAAAGATGGAAAGCATGCCGTATCTTGAAGACGGCACGCCGGTGGATATCGTTTTAAATCCCCTGGGAGTCGCTTCTCGGATGAATTTGGGCCAGATTTTGGAGGTTCACTTGGGATTCGCGGCAAGCAAATTGGGTTATCGGGCAGTGGCGCCGAATTTCACGGGACCCGACGAAGAAGATATAAAAAAGGAGTTAGTCGCCGCGGGCGTCGCCGAGACCGGCAAGATGACGGTTTATAACGGTCTGGACGGCCGGGTATTCAAAGAGCCGGTTACCGTCGGTTATATGTATATTATGAAACTGAACCATTTGGTGGAGGATAAAATGCACGTGCGTTCTACGGGTCCGTACTCTTTGATTACCCAGCAACCCTTGGGCGGCAAGGCCCAATTGGGCGGCCAGCGCTTTGGGGAAATGGAGGTTTGGGCTCTGGAGGGATACGGCGCGGCGCACACTCTGCAGGAGATGCTTACAATTAAATCCGACGACGTGTTGGGCCGGTCGGCCGCTTTTGAGGCGATTATCCGCGGCCAGGAAATCAGAAAACCCAACATCCCCGCCTCATTTAACGTGCTCGTGAGCGAATTGAAGTCCCTGGGTTTGAATGTGAATTATGAGTATGAAAAAAATCGCGAGGATTTAGACGAAGAAGAAAAAGATGAATCCCGTTAGAAATAAACATGCCATCAATTTTTATGAACAACAAAGTAGATGAATAATCTTGATTTAAAATCCATTGCCATCAGTATCGCCAGTCCCGATGAAATCCGGTCCTGGTCTCACGGCGAGGTGACGAAACCCGAGACCCTGAATTACCGCACCCAGCGGCCGGAGAAAGACGGCCTATTTTCCGAGAGAATTTTCGGACCGGCCAAGGATTACGAATGCTATTGCGGCAAATACAAAAAAATCCGCTATAAGGGCGTAGTTTGCGAAAAATGCGGCGTGGAAGTCACGCGCGCGGCGGTGCGGCGCGAGCGGATGGGACACATCACGTTGGCGGCGCCGGTCGCCCACATTTGGTTTTTAAAAACAGTGCCTTCCCGCTTGAGTTTGCTTCTGAACATCTCCGTGCCGAAATTAGAGAAGGTGATTTATTACGCTTCCTATATCGTGACGGCCGTCAACGAGGAAAATCGGAAACGCGCCCTTTCGGATTTGGAAAGAGAATTTAAATCGCTGAAAGCCGAAAAGGTGGTGGACGAAAAGGATTTAAAAGAGAAACAGGAACAGGTTAAAGAAGTGATTTCGGTTTTAAAGCCGGGTTTAATCTTGACTCAAGACGAGTATTATCGTCTCTCCGAAAGGTTCGGCGATGTTTTTGAGGCCGACCAGGGCGCCGGCGCTGTCCGCCAAATTTTAGAGAAGTTGGATTTGAAAGCGATGACGAAAGAATTAAACAAGGAATTGGAGCAGGTTCAAGACGCCAATCGCCATAAGAGAATTTTGATGCGCTTGCGGCTCGCCCGTTTGATGACAAAAGCCAATATCCGGCCCGAGTGGATGGTGACGACCGTACTGCCCATTCTTCCGCCGGACTTGCGTCCGATGGTGGCCTTGGACGGCGGCCATTACGCCACCGCCGATTTGAATGACCTCTACAGCCGCGTCATTAACCGCAACAATCGCCTGAAAAAATTAATGGAGTTGAGGTCACCCGAGGTGATTATCGTGAACGAAAAAAGAATGCTTCAGGAGGCGGTGGATGCTCTTATAGACAACACCGCTCGTTTGGGCAGCCAGCTCTTATCCAGCAAGCGGCGCCCGCTCCGGTCGCTCGCCGATATGCTCAAAGGCAAACAGGGCCGTTTCCGCCAGAATCTTTTGGGGAAACGGGTGGATTATTCCGGCCGTTCGGTAATCGTGGTGGGGCCGGAATTGAAACTGAACGAATGCGGCTTGCCGAAGCACATGGCGCTGGAACTCTTCCGCCCCTTCGTTATCAGCAAAGTGATTGAACGCAATTTGGCCTTCAACATCAAGCAGGCCAACCGTTTGATTGAACAAGGCCCGCCCGAGATCTGGGCGATTCTGGAAGAAGTGATTGCCGACCGCCGCGTGCTTTTGAACCGCGCCCCGACTCTCCATCGCTTGGGCATTCAGGCCTTCAAACCAATTTTGATTGAGGATTTGGCTATCCGGATTCCGCCGCTTGTCTGCGCCGCCTTCAACGCGGATTTTGACGGCGACCAGATGGCCGTGCACTTGCCCCTGACGGTTGAAGCGCAGGTGGAAGCCGCCGATTTGATGGATGCGGGCAAAAATTTGTTGAAACCCGCTAACGGCGAACCGATTGTTTCACCGACCCAGGACGTGGTTTTGGGGATTTATTTCCTGACTCATATTCGCGCGGGAGCCAAAGGAGAAGGGAGGACTCTTTCAAATATGAGCGAAGCCACCTTGGCTTACGAGAATGGCATAATTGATTTGAACGCGGCGATTAAATTAAGCGCGCCCGGCGGTTTGATTGAGACGTCTTACGGCCGGATGATTTTTAACGGTATTATGCCGCCGGATTTTGATTTTGTGAGTGAGGACTTGGACAAGAAAAAATTAGCCAATATCGTAAGCCGCATCATTGAAAATTATCCCATTGAAGAGAGCCGCAATTACTTAGATAAGATCAAGGACCTCGGTTTTTCTTACGCGACTATTTCATCGATTTCCTGGGGGATGAGCGATACCATCATTCCAATTGAGAAAACGGAGATTATTAAGATAAGCGAGGGAGAAGCGGCTCAAGTAGAAGCCCAGTTTGAGGAGGGGTTGCTCACGAATGAGGAAAGAAAAAATAAAATCGCGACGATTTGGACCGAAGCGCGCGAAAAAATCGCGGCGGCGCTGCCGGGAGCGTTCAAAGACGGAAATCCCATTTTTACCATTATCAATTCCAAGGCCCGCGGCAGTTGGGTTCAGATGATTCAGATGATGGGCATGAAGGGCTTGGTGCAGGACACGCGGGGAGACACGATAGAATTACCGGCCCGCTCCTCCTACAAAGAAGGACTAAAAGTCCTGGAATATTTCATCACCACTCACGGCGCCCGCAAGGGTTCTACTGATACGGCTCTGAAGACCGCTTCCGCCGGATATCTCACCCGCCGTTTGGTGGACGTGGCCCAGGATGTTTTCGTGAGGGATGAGGATTGCGGTTCCGCCGACGGTATAGATATCGTGAGAAGCGAAGGCGATGCTTACGGATACTCTTTTGCCGAACGTCTCTACGCGCGCACCAGCGTGGAGGATGTCAGAGCGGAGAGAAAGATTGTGATTCGGGCGGGAGAATTTATAAGCCGTGAAACGGCTAAAAAAATTCAAAGTTCGGACATTCCTTCCATAAAAGTTCGTTCACCCATCGCCTGCAAGACCGTGTATGGAGTGTGCGCGACTTGCTATGGTTTGGATTTAAGCCGCAATAAACAGGTAAAATTGGGAGAAGCGGTGGGTATCATCGCCGCCCAGTCAATTGGAGAACCGGGTACCCAGCTCACATTGAGAACTTTCCATTCGGGAGGGGTAGCCGGCGCGGACATTACTCACGGTTTGCCCCGGGTGGAAGAAATTTTAGAGGTCCGTCCGCCAAAAGGCAAAGCGGCTCTTTGCCGGGCTGACGGCGTGGTTAATGATATTGAAGAGAGAGGATTGTCGTTGATTATAAAAATTCGGGAGACCTCTCCTAAGAAAGCCGTGACGAAGCGCCGAGGAACGAAAACGGAGGCGGATATAATGGAATATCTTGTTCCGTCAAATACCAATTTGTTCGTGAAGGTGGGCGATAAAGTGAAGAAAGGCGACCAATTCTACGAGGGTCCGCTGGAATTGCGGGAAATTTTGGCTTTCCGCGGCGCGGAGGCGTTTATCCATTACGTTATCAATGAAATCCAAAGAGTTTACGTTCCCGAGGGCGCCGCGATTAACGATAAGCATATTGAAATCATCGTGAAGCAAATGCTCTCGCGCGTGGCCATCAAGGATTCCGGCGACACGGATTTTATGGCGGGGGAAGTGGTAGAGAAACCTAAATTCATAGAGGTAAACCGCGAGATGAAGAAAAACAAAAAACAGCCGGCCCGGGCGATTCAGAGGGTCTTCGGCATCACGCGGGTTTCACTCACGACCGAAAGTTTTCTTTCCGCCGCTTCTTTCCAGGAAACGGCGCGGGTCCTGGTAGACGCCTCCGTTCAACATAAAGTGGACATCTTAAGAGGGTTGAAAGAAAATGTCATTATCGGCAAACTTATTCCGGTGGGGACGGGGTTGAGAGGCGTGGATCAGGAAAAATTAGCCGAACTGAAGGCGAAATTGACCCCCGCGCCGAACAATGATAATCTGAATTTGCCGGAAAAAGTTTAATTTATATGGATCAGGAAACAATCAAAAACAATTACGAAATTGCCTTTTGGAGCAAGGAGGAAAATAATGGCTCGGTAAAAAAGATTCTCTCCAAATACGGAGCTGAAGTGACAAAGGAGAAGCCAATCCAAAAAATGCGGCTGGCCTACCCGATTAAGAAAGAAAATTTCGCTTTTTTTGGCAATGTTATTTTTTCAGCGGCGCCGGAGACGATTTTCAATCTCAAAAACGATTTAAATCTTCAGGAAGAAGTGCTCCGTTATTTTTTCCGAAAGGTTAAGAAACGCCAGACGGAAGAAAAGGACGCGAGAGAAAACAGTCAAACCCCGAATTCTCCGAGAGAAAGAGGGAAGTCGTTTTTTGCTTTTCGGAGCGACATGAAAAGAGGAACGGACCAAATTTTGACAAATGAGGCCTTGGAGAAGAGAATTGAGGAGATATTGAAGTAGAATAAGGGGGATTCATCCCGTTAGAGACCAACAAATTAAAGAACTTCAATGAGAGAAAATCAAAAAAATATCAAAATAATAAAGTCGTTTGAATTAAGACGGATGCGCCCGTTTGGCGCATCCTGTCTCTAACGGGATGAATCTAAATAAGGTTTTTATCCTTGGTAATTTAACCCGGGATCCGGAGCTTCGGCAGACGACTTCCGGCCAGTCGGTTTGTTCTTTCGGCATGGCGACCAACAGTTTTTTCACGGATAAATCCGGCCAAAAACAGAAGCGGGCGGAGTTTCACAATGTGGTGGTTTGGGGAAGACAAGCGGAAATAGCCAATCAATTTTTGAAGAAAGGGAGTTCAGTTTTGGTGGAAGGAAGATTGCAGACCAGGACTTGGGAGGATAAGCAGGGCCAGACCCGCCGGACCACCGAGGTCGTCTCGGAGAGAATTCAATTGGGCCCCCGATCCGGAAGCCAGACGGGAGGCCAATTTAACGATTCGGCCGCTCCCGCCGCCAGGTCCGATGAAGCTAAAGAAGAATTGCCGGAGATAAATATTGACGAGGGCGAGATTAAACCGGAAGAAATACCTTTTTAGTGGCGCATCTGGAAATTCCCGCATTATATGAAAAATAACAAACAGTGCTTTTTTTGTTCTCAAAATTCAAAAGAGATTGATTACCAGGAGATAGAACTCCTGAAGCGTTTTGTTTCCAGCCAGTGCAAGATCATAGACCCGCGGCACACGGGCATTTGCGCCAAACATCAGCGGCGTCTGGCGCGCGCCATAAAACAAGCGCGGACAGTCGGTCTCTTGCCGTTTGTCAGGCGCTAACGGCATGTCTTGGGATTTAATCATTTTTAATTGGATTTATAATTTGGCCGGCTGGTCCATTTTTACCGATGCCGTCGGCGCGTTTCTCGCCAAATACCTGGCGTATCTCCTTGGACTGGTCGCCGTGTTTTTTATTTTCAAACAGGACGGTTGGAAAATGCGAATCAAGTTTTTTCTCCAAGCGGCGCTCGTCGCCATCGTCTCACGCGGGATTCTAACTGAGATTATCCGTTTTCTTTATGATCGGCCGAGACCGTTCGTCGCTCTCGGTTTTTCTCCGCTCGTGGGCGAAAGCGGCGCCTCCTTTCCTTCGGGTCACGCCGCTTTTTTCTTCGCCTTGGGCTTCGTCATTTTTTTAATCAACCGACATTGGGGTTATTGGTTTCTGTCCCTGTCTTTGCTCAACGGCCTGGCCAGGATTTTCGTTGGTGTTCACTATCCTTCGGACATTCTAGGCGGCATTCTCATTGGCCTGGCCGCTTGGGGACTGGTTCATTTTTTGCTTAATAGAAAAGAAGTTGCGCCGGAAGCGGTTATTGATAATCCCGGGCCTTTATGATAAATTGAATCCAGCCATAATTTGTGGCAGTGTTTGGTTTCATATTCCTTTGAATTACGAAACAGAAAATTTTAACCTCCTGAATTGGAATTCAAAATTATGTTAGAAAAAATAAAATTGTTTTTAAGCGAATCTAAGCAGGAGCTCAAAAGGGTCAATTGGCCCAGAAGGGAAGAAACGGTTCGCTACACGATTTTCGTGATTATTTTATCCATCGGCCTGGCCGCCTTTTTGGGAATTTTGGATTTTATTTTTATTCAGGTTTTACAGAGAACGATTGCGTAAATTTATGTTGATTAATGCCGAAAAAAATCAAAAAGACGCCCATCGCCACTGGTATGCGATTCATACCTATGCCGGCTATGAAGATGCCGTGGCGCGCTACCTTAAACAGCGCGTGGGGTCCTTGAGTATGACCGATAAGATTTTTAACGTCATCGTGCCGAAGGAAACCAAGATTAAAATCAAAAACGGCAAACGGCAGAAAACGGAAGAAAAAATTTACCCCGGCTACGTGCTTGTGGATATGACCTTGGATAACGATTCTTGGTATGTGGTGCGGAATACGCCCCGAGTGACCGGTTTCGTGGGCGTTGACAGCGCCACTCCAACGCCGCTTTCCAAGGAAGAGGTAGATGATTTGATGGCGCGAATCGATGGGAATGAACCGAAGTTCAAAGTTGATTTTAAGCTGGGTGAAGTGGTGAAAATTACCGATGGGCCGTTCAAAGATCAAGAGGGAAGAGTGTCTGAATTGGACGAAGAGCACGGCAAAATTAAGATTTTAGTCCCGATTTTTGGTCGGGACACCGTCGTGGAACTGGATTCATTACAGATTAGAAAATTATAAGAAACAATGGCAAAACCAATAAAAACAAGATTAAAACTGCAGATAAAAGCCGGTGAAGCAAATCCGGCGCCACCCATCGGTCCGGCGTTGGGCCAGCACGGCGTGAACATCCAGCAATTCTGCCAGCAGTTCAATGAAGCGACCAAGGACTTGAAAGGCGACGTAGTGCCGGCGGAAATAACGATTTATGAAGACCGCACTTTTGATTTTAAATTAAAGACCTCGCCCGCTTCGGCTTTCTTGAAGAAAGCGGCCGGTTTGGAGAAGGGCTCGGCCGAAGCCGGCCGGAAGATGGCGGGCAAGATAACAAAAGAGGATTTGCGGAAAATCGCCGAGAAGAAAATGGTTGATTTGAATGCGAACGACATAGAAGCCGCGATGAAAATCATCGCCGGCACGGCGAAGAATATGGGGATAGAGATAGTGGATTAGGGTTCTAACCTTATCATCCGAAAACACGCATTAAGTTCTCTCATCGCCCCGCTTGCATTCTCCTCATCGCCAATAGTCCGCGCTTTTCCAGCGAAGCGCGGCTATTTGCGCTCTCGGCCGCAAAACTTCCGCTTTGCGGAAGACCAATCTTTTGCAGCCTCCGAGAGCCGCTTCGGAAAACGCAAACGGGGCTCTGGTCTATATTTCACTTGGCCTGCGAGACAGTTTTCTTGACGATAAGGTTAGAGCTCTTAACCATTGGTAGAGCTATATACTAATATGGCATTACTCTACCAATACTAAATTCTCGCTACGGGAGAGGCTTCTTCGGAAAGCATTACATATTTTTTCGTGTCCAGAGCTCTTATTTCCCAACTGATTTGAAGAAAAAATTTCAGCGAGTCAATTATTATTGCCGCCTGCTTTACCTTTATGAATCGCTCGTTTGGAGTAACGGTAGCGGCGGAGAATATAATTTCAATACATCCAAGAAAAAGCGAGTCAATTTTGGCTCCGAGCGTATATCGTGAGGTCTTGGGAAAATTCGGAACAATCTCGTGCCAAATCCTGTAAGTTATCAACAGTTTCTGTAAAACAGGCAGTTGGTTCCGTCGGGGGGGGGGGTAATTGGCCGTTAAAATTTTTTTGATTAATTTGTTTTAAGAAATAGTAAAATTGGAAAATTTGGTTGAAGGGTGGTGGGAATTGTTGCGCGAGAAACGCGGTAAGCCGGACATTCAGGAATTCGGGCTACATCTCATGGATAACCTCTTCTCACTCCGCCGCGGCCTCATTAATCGTACCTACCGCCACGGCGGCTATCAAACGTTCAATATCTCCGACCCGAAGCCGCGCAATATCCATAAAGCAAGCGTGCGTGACCACCTGCTCCATCATGCGATGTACCGTGTCCTGTATCCATATTTTGACCGGAAGTTTATCGCCGACTCCTTTTCTTGCCGGATTGGGAGGGGGACGCATAAGGTCATGAATTGCTTTCGTCGTTTTGGCTGGAAAGCGAGCAGGAATGACACCAGAACTTGCTGGATACTGAAATGCGACATCCGGAAGTTTTTCACAAGCATTGACCAGGCTGTTCTCATAGATATTCTAAGGAATCGCATATCAGAAGAACCGGTCTTATGGCTTCTGGGTAAAATAATAAGCAGTTTTTCTTCTGCGAGAGCTGGCATTGGACTTCCGCTCGGGAATCTCACTTCCCAACTTTTTGTAAACGTGTATATAAACGAATTTGATCAATTCATGAAACATAAACTACGAGTGAAATATTATATCCGCTATACCGACGATTTCATTATTTTTTCGGACGACAGAGTTTGCTTGGAGAATTTAATCCTACAGATTGACGTGTTTTTGCGTGAGCGACTGAAGCTTATCCTGCATCCGCAAAAGGTTTCTATAAAAACTCTTGCTTCGGGTGCAGATTTCCTCGGGTGGGTGTATTTTCCGGGCTATCGGGTGCTTCGAACCGCGACAAAGAGAAGAATGATGAAAAGAATTAAAGCGAACCCCGCCCAAGAAACACTCGACTCTTATCTTGGGCTTTTGAAGCATGGTAACGCGGTAAAAATAAGAAAGAACATACTGAATCAGAACAACAAAAACTAGCCCGGCTGATGTTTTCCGAGGAAGCTCTCGGAGGTAAAATCGCTTGGTCTTTTGTGAAGCAAAAGGATTTTACCGAGAGCGCAGCGGGCAGATGCCGCTGGAGCATCTGAACCGCGGTTCCGAGGAGAATATCAGCCGGACTTACTCCGTTTTTTTCTGCTCGAGTTCCCTGAACACCGTTCCCAAAACGCCGTTGATGAACTTGGGCGAGTTCTGGCCGCCGTAGTTTTTCGCAATCTCAATCGCCTCGTTGATGGCTACTTTCGGCGGCACTTCGTTTTTGTCGGCATAGAGCAGTTCGTAAAGCCCGATTCTTAAAACGTTCCTGTCTACTATCGCGATTTGGTTCAAGGGCCACTCCGGCGCGACTCGTTTGATAATCCCGTCAATCTCCTCCAAATGTTCAATTACGCCTTTGGCGATGCGCCAGACGAAATCCGGTTCATCAATGCCCGGCCCGAATTCTTTCAAGTTCCGGTCAATGACTTCGGCTAAGTCGGTTTGATGTTCGTAAAAATCCCATTCGTAGAGGGATTGAAGAACGATGGTTCGCGCTAAATGACGAGTGGCCATGCCAATTTACCCTTTCGTATATTTGCCGCAATTCGGACACGCGCGATGAGGAAGAGTCGGCCCCTTGCACTTGGGGCAAACGGCCACCCTTATTTTCTTCAGGGCCAGCTGGGAACGCCGGCGGCCCACCTTTGATTTGGAATGATGTTTTGTCGGTACGCCACCCATAATGAATTAATTGTATTAGAGTTCATCTTTACCGTCAAATTTTGGTGTAATATAATTAGTAAGATGAATCCCGTTAGAAATAAACGCGCAATCAATTTTTATGAATAATAAAGTATTTGAACACAAAATCCTTTCTGGTCAA
>CAYISE010000008.1:0-26152 GCA_964366055.1 uncultured Candidatus Saccharibacteria bacterium | reverse complement strand
GCTTCCGATCTGGTTGGCGCAGGCCAAAGAAGAGTTTTTGAAAATCTGGGACATCGTCCATGAATTTTATTCGGCCTTCGGCTTTAATCTCCGCATCCGGGTCTCAACCCACGACCCCAAGCATCCCGAGAAATATCTTGGCGACAAGAAGAAATGGGCCTTCGCGGAAAGGATGTTGACAGAAATCGTGAAAAGTAAAAATGCCGACACTTTTCTCGGCGCGGGCGAGGCGGCCTTCTACGGACCGAAGCTGGATTTTATGGCCAAGGACTCGCTGGGCCGCGAATGGCAGGTCGCGACCATTCAGCTGGACGTGAATATGCCGGAGCGGTTTGACCTGACCTGCGCGAATGAAGCGGGCAAACCGGAACGGATTGTGATGATTCACGCCGCCATCATGGGCTCCCTTGAAAGATTTCTTTCCATTATTATTGAGCACTTCGCCGGCGATTTTCCGATCTGGCTCGCGCCGGTTCAGGCGAGAATTATTCCGATTGCCGACCGGCATCGCGCCTATGGGGAAAAAATTCTTGAAAAATTAAAAGTAGCCGGCATCCGGGCCGATATGGCAAACGAAGGCGAAACGCTCGGCAAGAACATTCGCCAAGGGGAATTGGAAAAAATCCCCTATTTGCTTATCGCAGGCGACAGAGAAATTGAGAAAAATTCGGTAAATGTGAGGGAACGCCATATTAAAGAAACTGGGGACTACGCGCTGGAGAAATTTATTCAGGAAATTCAAAAAAGAATTGAAGAAAAAAAACAACCCGCAACGTCTTAAAGACCGCTGCGGGTTTTGGAGGTCTCCCGTGTCCAGCGAGGAGAATCATTTTAAAATCAAACGTTTTTGCTTTTTCTTTAGAACTTTTCTTGTTGCGATTACAGCAAGAAAAATTCCGGAAAAAACAAGAATTTTTTTTAACATGGCGACTCCCGACTTATGTGAAAAAATCATCTCTTAAATTTTCAAAGCCACATTGGTTTTGCTGAACTCAATACAACAAACTCTCAATAATCATGTCAAGCGAATTAATCGTAATCGTCGGCCCCACCGCGAGTGGCAAGAGCCGGTTGGCAATCCGGCTTGCTAAAAAATACGGCGGCGAGGTAATTTCAGCCGATTCACGCCAAATTTATAAGGGTTTGGAAATCGGCTCCGGAATCGTCACTAAAAAAGAAGCGAACGGCATTCCCCATCATCTTATCGGCATTATGAATCCCAAAAGAACTTTTTCCGTTGCTCAATATCAAAGAATGGCTTTTCGGGAAATTCATAGGATATGGAAAAGAAATAAATTGCCGATTTTAGTCGGCGGCACGGGGCTTTACATTCGCGCCGTGACAGACGGTCTCATCATTCCAAATGTAAAACCCAATCCAAAATTCAGAAAGGAATTGGAGGGAAAAACCGTCAAGGAGCTGGCCGATACTCTAAAACGAAAAGACCCGCGGCGCTGGGCCGAAATTGACCGCCGGAATCCCCGGCGGCTCATAAGAGCGATTGAAATTGCTTCCGCGCTCGGAAAAGTGCCCGCGCTAAAATCAGAACCGATTGAAGCCGAGATTTTATTTCTAGGCATTATCAAAAGCCAAAAAGAAATCAAAAACGCCGTCCGAAAACGGGTCAGTAAAATGATTCAAAAAGGATTGATTCGGGAAACGCGGGCGCTTTTAAAACAAGGTGTGAATGAGCGGAAAATCAGAGAATTCGGATTTGAATATGCGAACACGCTTGACTTCATTCAAGGAAAAATAAAGTCGGAATCCGAACTGTTGGAAAATATCGTGAAAGCCACTTTAAAATACGCCAAGCGGCAAATGACCTGGTTCAAGAAAGATTCCAGAATCAACTGGATAAAATCGGCCTCTCTCATCTGACAAACCATGCCTGTGTGGACGGGGTTTTCTTGGCGAATTGCCTGCGGTAAACGGATTATTTTTTTATCAATTCCTTGAAAATGGCGGGCGTAATTCTCACCTGGGCTCGCGACTGAAGTTTCTTCTTTCCTTTTTTCTGTTTGGACCAGAGTTTCATCTTCCGGCTACGGTCGCCGCCGTAAAGATAGCCCGTCACATCTTTCCGCATGGCGGGGATGTCTTCCCGGGCGATGAACTTGTTTTGGACGCGCACCTGAATCGGCTGGGCGAACTGCTGACGCGGCAGGGTCTCTTTTAATTTTTCCACCATCCGCCGCGCTTCCTTTTCCACGGTGTTTACGGGAAAGAATCTGGAAAGACCCGGCACAATATCGCCCGCGACTAAAATATCCGCCTTCACGATATCGGCTTTCGCGTAGTCGGCCAGTTCATAGCTGAAAGAAGCGAAGCCGGCGGTCGCGGATTTCAACTGGTCGTCAAAATCACTCACCAGTTCCGCGAGCGGCATCGCCGCTTTGATTTCGGTTTGGTCCTGAAAAGTATGGGTGGTAATGTCGGTGAATCTGAAGCGGGACTGAAGCGGAAAAATATTATTCAGATATTCGGGCGGCACGAGAATGACGATCTTTGTCATCGGTTCCCAAATCTCATCGTATTCCGCCGGCAATTCTTCCGGCTTGATTATGATTTGCCAGCCGATTTTGGTTTTTATCTTATAGACGACCGAAGGGAAAGTGCTGACGGTGCCCACTTTGTATTCTCGCTTGAGTCGTTCGGCGGTGATTTCAAAATGAAGCCGGCCCAAAAATCCCACCTTGTATCCCCGGCCCAGCACTTCGTTCTGGTCCGGTTCAATCGCGAGCGCCGAGTCGTTCAATTTCAATTTTTCTAAACTTTTCTTCAGAAGTTCATAATCACCGTTTTCTTCCGGATAGAAAGAAACAAAAACCACCGGCTTGGGCTCTTTATAGCCGGGCAGGATGAAAGATTTCACCCCCACACCTTCCATAGCGCCATCTGATATCGTTGAAATTACTTGGGAAAAGGTGTGGGGGTTTATTTTATTCGGATGCCGGTTGGCGGAAATAGCCGTGTCCCCGATTTTGATGAGCGAGGTGTCTTTGATGCCGATCGCGATGTATCCGATCTCCCCCGCTTTGAGTTTGGGAGCGGTTTGAATTTGCGGCTTGAAATATCCCACCTCTTTTATTTTTGAGACCGTATCCGGCGCCGCGAGATAAATATTCTGGGAAGGGTCTATCTCCCCGTCAAAAACCCGCACCGAGGCCATCACGCCCTTATGGTCGTCGTAGAACGAATCAAAAATGAGAGCGCGGTTCAGATTCTCAATCGTATTTTCCCGGGGCGGTTTTATCTTTTGAATCACGGCTTCCAAAAGTTCTTCCACTCCTTCTTCGGTTTTGGCGGAGACCAAGAATATTTCCTCCTCGCGGGATTCAATCAGTCCGGCCACTTCTTTTCGGAGATGAGAGATTTTTCCCCGGTCGTCCGGGTTTTTGAAAAGGTCAATTTTATTAATGGCGCCGATAATAGTGAGACCCGACGCTTTGGCGGCTCGGAAATTGGCTAATGTCTGGGCCTGAATGCCTTGAGCGACGTCCACGAGCAATATGCCGCCCTCCACAGCCGCGAGCGCCCGGGAAACCTCATAGCCGAAGTCGGAATGGCCGGGCGTGTCAATCAGATTCAGAATATATTCTTTGCCGGCAAAAGAATAATTCATCCGGACCGGCGCCATTTTAATCGTAATTCCCCGCTCGCGTTCCAATTCCAATTGGTCCAGATACTGCGCCCGCATATGGCGTTTGTCCACCGTTTTCGTGATTTCCAGAAAGCGGTCGGCCAGCGTGCTCTTGCCGTGGTCAATGTGAGCAATAATGCAAAAATTCCTGATATTTTGTCCCATCAATTCTCGGATTGCTGTTTCTTCAAAGTCAGCGTAAGAATAATCCTTTTATCAGGGTCGTCACTCGCGTAAGAAAAAACGGCGCTGCCGGATTCGGCCCAATAATATCTGAAGGGCGCGTTTATTTTTACCTCCAATTTGTTTTTCACTCCCGCCTGCTTTTCAAATACGAAAGTGTAAATTTGATCCGACGCAACCAAAACCGGATTATTATATGAGGATTGATAGCGCATATTCAATGCTTTTGTTTCGCCGGCCGGCAGCATCAGCCAGGTCGCGAAAACATTTTTGCCGGATTCTTTGCGAACCCAAGTTTTGTAATTGGAAACGAAGATTTCATTTTTTTCAATCGCCGCGAGGGCGGGATTGACGGCGTAATTTGAATTTTGATAATCCGGCGTCTGATACTTCGGTTTCGCATCGTTGCCCGAAATGGAGACGAGGGCGGCGCCGGGTTCGGTAAAAATCTGGATGAAGTTCTTGTTCGGCGCCTTCCACCAGGAATCCTTTTCCAGATTTCCGTTGTGAGTTCGGGTGACCGAGAGATTAGTGAAAGTGTTTCCGCTCGTGTCCACGTCAACATTCGCGCTTACTTTTTCATCCACGAAAGCGTCGCTCTTCCCGCCGGCCACGTTCGCGTTCACCACCGCGAGATAACTCCCCCAAAAATTGTTCGGCAGATTGAAAACCGAGCCGTCTAAATCGCTGGTCGCGAGAAAACCGGAGAGATTCTGGTCTTTCGCGTAGAACATGATGTCCTTTTTGGTAAGGTGGTTTTTAATCCGGTCAAAAAGATTCTTTTGAACGGCCGGAGAAAGACCGTTGAGCTTTTCAAGTAGAAGGGGCGCCAGCGTCTTCAGTATTTTTTTCGGCTGGCCGGCTTTTTTATCCTCGCCGGCTTCCACCGATCTTTGAATCTCATAGAGCAAATTGTTTTGGTCCATCGTAAGTTTGTACTCCGGCAAATCAATCGGGCCGGTGATGCCGAGCAGGGTTTTGACGACATTGATATTCAGGGCAATCGCTCCCTCAAAAATAACCTTTTTTTCGGAATACATTTTGGAGGCCTCCATAAAATTGATGATGGTTTCCGCGGAAGTCGGAAAATTAAAGAACCAATTGGCGTCCCGCGCCCCCCAATCGGGCGTGACGGTTTGGAGTTGTTTCGGCGGCACTATTTTCAAATCCAATTGGCCATCCGGATCATAAATGTCCCGCACATCCATCTGTTTCATCTGGCCGCCGTTTACGGTGATATCCGCGTAGCTGCCGACGAAACCTCCGCCCGGCCTGATTTCCGAGGGGTTCTGAAAGAAAATCAGAAAGTGCCGGTCAGTGGGAGAAGCGAGAAGCTCGGAAAAACTTACCAAAATGTTGTCCCAATTGTAGAGTTCGCTTGAGTATTTCAGATACTGGTTTCCGATGTCCTGGTCAATCTTGCTGAAAAACGAAGAAAGATTTTTCAGATTGGAGGTGTTATTTTTTATATCCTGGGTTTGGCCGTTCACCTTTTGAATCAGGCCGTGGATGTTTTGAAGCAAAGCCACCAGATTTTGGCCGCTGGTTTGAAAATACTTAAAGCCGTTTGTTTCCAATTCCTGAACGTTTTGGGCCAGTTCCAAAAAAGTGATATTCAGTTTCGTAACCTGGCCGAGAAAACCGAAGGTGTTTTTTACGATCGGCACGACGTTTCCAACGACATCCAGAAATGACTGGCCGCCGCCCTTTTGAATCAGATTATTGATATTATCCAGTGACTGATTATTTTCTTTGAGCAGACCCACGGCCGTGTCCGATTCAAAATTTTTCAAAGCGCTCGCCGAGGAGGTGAAATTGCTGATAATCTGATTGCCGGTTTCGGTCACATTGGCCTTGATTGTTTTCAGATTCGTGAGCACGACGATAAGAAAAACCGAAATCGATATCAGCCCGATGAAAAGCAAGGCCAGAACGGCTCTTTTAAAAACCAGAAATTTGGGCGCGGCCACGCGCGGGATATGGGTCAAATTCAGCTTCTCAAATTTTTTAAGCCGCTCGTAATTGAAATCCGGCTTTTTAATATCCACGATTATCGGCGTTATATTTTTCCTGGGAACGCTTTTTTTAGGCATCAGATTTATGATTTCTCAACAACGTTATTACTTCCCTCGCGGTATCCCGCCAATTAAATCGCGAGACATTTTCCGCTCCTCTCGCTTTCAAGGTTTCCGATATTTTTTGATTCGTGAGTACCGATTCAACGGCGAGGGCGAGTTCGCTCACCCGCCAAGGGTCCACTAAAAACGCCGACTTTCCGAGCGCCTCCGGCAAAGAAGAACGATTGGAAGCCACGACGGGCAAACCGCAGGCCTGGGCCTCCAGCGGTGGGAAACCGAATCCTTCAAAGAACGACGGATAGACGAAAACGGAAGCCAGATTATAAAGATAAAGCAACTCCTCCGGCGCGGCTCTTCCCCATATTCTGATTTTGTTTTGCCACGGCGAGGACTCGGCTTCTTTTAGAATTTTATCATACAGCCAGCCGCGGGGACCAACGATTATCAATTCAATATCTTTGAAGGCCGGCGATTGCTTCAGAAAGTTGAAGGCGCGGATGGCGGCCACGATGTTTTTTCTCGGTTCCAGCGTTCCCACCGAAAGTAAAAACGGCTTATTTAATTCCTTTTCGTTCCGAAAACGGATGAGATTAATGTCATCTTTGGATAGTTTTTTGTAGAAGGGATTCACGCCCGGATAAATTCGGGTTATTTTTTCGGGATTTAATTTCAACGTTTCAACCAAATCGCCGCTCGTGTAATCGGAATTCGTGATGATTCGGCCGGCGTTCTCCATTTGTTTCCGCCAGTCCTGTTGCCAATGCCAGAATTGTTTTCGGCGGGAGAAAAAATCCGGATAGTGATAAAAGGAAATGTCGTGAATGGTAAGAACGTGTTTCGAGGAACGCTCAAAAGACAGAAGATTGAAATGCGGGCTGTAAAAAACGTCGGCAGAAACTATCTTGTCTATTTTGGGAATACTCAAAAAATGATTCACCAGATCCAGAAGCCGATTGGGCAGACCGAGATTCAGCCAGTCACCCCGGTATTGCCGAGGCAGGTCCGTTTTCTCAAGATTGCGGCGGAAACTGTTAGCGAAGAAAATAAATTCTTCATTCGGGGCTTCGGCGAGGAGATTTTCCACGAGCATTCTCACATAACCGGGCACGCCCCCACACCAATATTTTTGGCGTGGGGGCACGCCGCTCGCGTAGCGCGCGTCCAACGCTCGGATGTCAATGAAAATTTTCATCCCCCCAGTTTAAAACCGAATTGACGGACGGTCTCCAAAAAATTCTTCCGGAAATTTTCTTTGGAAAAACGTTCGGCCGCTTTGGCGATTGAATTTCGGCTGAAAGACAGGTCTTCAAACTCCTTCACGGCTTTCACGATGGCTTCCGGCGATTGTTCTTTGAATAAAATTCCGGTCTTCCGGTTTTGCACGATTTCTCTTCCCCCGCCCTGGTCAAAGGCCAATACCGGCAAGCCGCAGGCCTGGGCCTCGGCGGCCACGAGGCCGAAGTCCTCTATCTGCGGGAAAATCAGCGCCTTGGCCTCGTTGTAAATTTTTCTTAATTCCCGATCGCTTGGATTATTGGACACGAATTCAATCAAGGGCGACTTCACAACCTTCTTCAGTTTTTCCAGTTCCGGCCCGCGGCCGACAATCTTGAGCGGTCTTCTCAATTGATTGAAAGCCAGAATACCCAAGTCAAAGCTCTTATAGTAAAGCAGACGGCCAACCATTAGATAAAAGTTCTGGGATTTGGCTTCCGGTTCCGGGCGGAATATCTCAATATCCACCGGCGGGTAAACCACGACGGCGTCGCGGCCGTAGTATGATTTTATTTTGCTCGCGATGAATTCAGAGTTCGCGATGAAAAAATTCACCTTCTCGGAGGCCTTTCTGTCCCACCTCCGGAGAAGATGGGCGATGGGGTGGGAAACGTAGTGCGAAAGGGGCCAGGGCGAAAAGGGCAGATTCTTGAGATAATCAATTTCCCAGGCGTAACGGAGCGGACTGTGGCAATAACTGACGTGATAAGGGGCTTTTACGCGGATTCCTTTCCCGTAGCCGGCGGTGGAAGAAATAACCAGGTCGTATTCTTTTTTTGGTTTTAAAAAATAAGTCGCGAGCGGCATTAGGGGAATAAAAGCCCGATGGCGCCGTTTGATGCCGGGCCAATCCAGAAAACTCGTTCCCTTCACCTTCCCCTCAAAAAACCCATTGGTTTTTTCCTTGTCGTAAAGAAGAGTGTACAAATCGGCCTCGGGAAACATTTCCAAAAGCGTTTTCAACACTCTTTCCGCCCCGCCGAATTGATTGAGATAGTCGTGAGTAATCGCGATTTTCATTTTTTTAAACGCCGGTGGGGTCCGAAAAAAATATCCAAACGGTCTTCGCGATAATTTTCAAATCCAACCGCAATGAACGGTGTTCCAGATAGTAGAGGTCGTACTCCAGTTCTTTTTTGAAAGGCAGGAGCGAGGCGCCCATCACTTGCGACAGGCCGGTCAGTCCGCCTTTCGCGTAATAGAGTTTTTTGAACTCCGGCGGGTATTGAGCCATCTCTTCCGGTTCATGCGGCCGGGGACCCACCAGCGACAAATCCCCCTTGAGAATGTTCAGAAATTGCGGAAATTCGTCCAGACGGAATTTCCGGAGCCATTTCCCCACCTTGGTCAGCCGCGGGTCATTTTTCATCTTGAAGAGCGGCCCGTCTTTTCTCTCGTTCAGATATTCCAATTGATTTTTTATCTCGCGGGCGTTTTGAACCATGCTCCGGAACTTATATGCCTTAATAATTCTACCTTGGCTTATCCTGTCCAATTTCACGAATACCGGCGCTCCGCTTTCCAAATACACGGCTAGCGCGATGAAAGGCGTAAACGGCAGGATGAAAACCAGCCCACAAATGGAAGCAGCAATGTCTAAAATCCTTTTCATTATTGAGTGGGTGGTATAATCAATTATACCACTATGATTACGAACTCCCCTTTTTTCTTTTCGCCTTGGAAATAAGTTAAAGCGGTTTTGGCGGTTCCGCGCCAAATTTCTTCGTGAATTTTGGTCAATTCTCTGGCCACGATTATCTCCGTATCGCTTCCGAAGTTTTCCCCCAGTGACTTGAATGTTTTTTCTACGCGATGCGGCGATTCGTAAAACACGAACGGTCGGATTTTTATTTCCTTCAATCCCCTGAAAAACGTTTGTCTCCCCTTCTTGTGCGGCGGGTATCCCAGAAATGTGAATTGAGCAGCATTGACACCGGCGGCGGAAAACGCCGCGATTAGAGCCGAGGGCCCCGGTATCGGGATTATTTTTACTTCCGGCATTTCTTTTTGAATAAAGGATGTGAGTTTTGAACCCGGGTCGGCGATTGCCGGCGTACCGGCATCCGTCACGAGCGCGATATTTTCCCCTTCGGCGAGAACTTCTTTGATTTTTTCATAGAAACTTTCCGGCGCGTACTCGTCATACCGCCACACCGGCTTTGAGATATCAAAGCAATTTAAAAGTTTCTTCGCTACGCGCGTATCTTCGGCCAAAACCAAATCAACGCTTTTCAATATCTCAATCGCTCTCAAGGTTATATCTTTTAAATTCCCAATCGGCGTAGCGACAATATATAGATTTCCCATTATCTTTTTTCGGATTTAAACTTCTGGATTTTTACATTCTGCTTGTACCGAAAAACCGCCGAGGTCCGGTAGCCCGGTTTCCCCGGCCGATTGCCTATTTTTGAATGTTGTTTCATGGGTATTTTTATAATTTTCCATTGCCTCAATTTTATCGCACGTGCGATAAAATTGAGGGTGTAGATTTTTAGCTATTTCAGATATTTATCAATATTCATTTTATGCTCGGCGTAGGCGACGGCGCAATGGATTAGGCCATCCTTATCGTGGAGATAGTAAAGGCATTTCGTTTTGGCGGGATTGAGCGCGGCAAGAATCGCGGCAAGACCCGGATTGGCAATCGGCGTCGGCGGTAGACCCTTGTAAAGGTAGGTGTTGTAGGGCGAATCAATCTTCTTATCGTCCGAGGTTAACGGCGCCCAGTAACCGTTGCCCTTATCCCCCCGCGCGTATTGGATAGTGGCATCAATATCCAACTTCATATTCTGTAAAAGCCGATTCCAGACGATACCGGCAATGAGCGGCATATTGCTTTCACCGGCGGCTTCCCTTTGCGCGAGCGAGGCGATTTTAATGGCCGTCACCCATCTTATATTTTGTTTGGTGAACTGCGGATAATACGGCGCGAATTTCTCCTGGAAGCGTTTAATGAATCTTTGGGCGATCTGACCGCCAGTTTCGTCTTTCGGCAAAAGATAGGTGTCCGGAAAATAAACTCCTTCTTTATAGTCCGTGCCGAGAGAGGAATAAGCATTCAGAAATTCGTTCTTGGTTTGATTGTTCCAGTTTAGAATCGGGGTAATAGTGTCCGCAATTTGTTCTTTTCTCAAACCCTCGGGAATAACCACCCATTTCATATACGGCCCGCCAGCAAGAATGTCCGCGATTTGAAAAACATTTTGGCTTTTGGAGATTTTGTAGCCGCCGGGAATGATCGCGCTGGTTCTTCCATGAAAAAGAAGCGCAATATTAAAACCGAATGGACTTTTGATGAATCCCCCGTCGGAAAGATTCTGAATAGTTTGCGAGCGAGTCGCCTCAAGCGGCACGATAAATCTTTCCGCTTCAGCATTTCCCCGCGGCGCCAAGAGAATAAAATAATAAAACCCACCGATTACGAAGAGTAGTACGACTGCCACAATGATAGTTTTTCTTGCCATCGATCGTTTTCGTTATTATATTGTTTTGAATCTTTAGGAGCAAGGTGGTATACTTAAAGATACCACCTTATCCTATGTCAAAGACCGCTAGAAAATATTTTAATGATAATTTGAGAGAGAAAATCTGGGCAATGTTTTGGCGCGAGCTCGGAAAAACCGGTCCGCGAGTTTGGACGAACGAACATCTTAAAAAATTCCTGACAGAAACCGAGATTGCTATTCTGGAAAAGAGATTAGCGGCGCTTTATTGGTTGAACCAAGGCGAAAGCTTGCGAGAAACCAGCAAAAAATCCGGCCTAGCCAAAAAAGCCGTTGTCGCCGTGAAGCACGGTTTCAGGAAACCCATCCCCCGGCCGATGCCGATTAGGGAGACGATTCTTTCGGAAAGGCGGCCCAAACGGCTTCGGCGAGCTTTTTCCTATCGCGTTAGCGATAAACTTATCAACGAACTATGGCGCAAACGTTAGGTGGTATCCTCAAAGACACCACCTATACTTGCCGTTTATTTCATGAACTGGAATTAGATATTTTTCATTCTATTTTTGTTTTGGTATCCCATAAATTGCAACTTTATTTTTCCTCCGCACGGCCCAGTAAGCGTCACCGTATGAATAGTGCCAGAATTCGCGGAAATAATTATGGAACCCCACGCCTATCATCGCATTATGCAATATCCGGCGCTTTGCGAGTATGTCGGGTGATAATTTTGAGCAAAATGTGAAATCCTGTTCTTCCCTCGGAATGACTTGTTCATCCACTCTCAATTGGATTTTTTGTTTATTATTGTCGGCGAGAATAATGTCAATCGCTCCGCCAGTCATGTGACCGGGCGTTACGGGATCGTCCGGCACGGCCATAATATTTCTGATTTTCAATTCCACTTCTTTATCGGTGAGCGCCGGTTCTTTTTCTTTTAAATTAGAGAGATGTAAATGATATAAATCCCAGACGATTTTTTCGGTTCTGAAAACATCGCGAATAAGCAAGTGATAACCCTCCGGCAGTAATTTCTGTGCCATATTCAGTTTTTCTATTACCCCTTGACGAAGCCAGAGTCGTTCTTCATCTTGCGCAGGTACATTCAGTTTTACCAATTCAATAAAAATATCCTTATCCAAACTGTCCAGTAGGTAGACGACTGGCTCGCCGTTTTCTTCAATTTTTACTTTTTGAAGCGCTTCGTGGAGTATTTTCAAATATTCGGCGTAGCGATTCCGCTCCCCGAGTATTCGGAGTTTTTCTATAAGTTCGTTATCCAGCTCACTCTCTTGAATTAAATCCATTTTCTACACCCCATGACACTTTTTATACTTTTTTCCTGACCCGCACCAACAGGGGTCGTTCCTTCCGATATTCTTGAACTCCGGCGGGGGAGGAACTTGCCTCTGGGTCTGTTGAACTTGGGATTGAACCCGGTTTAAGTCAATCTCCAATATCGGAAAAATGGTGTTGAAGGTAAGCGATTCAAAAGCGCTGTTCAATTGTTGATACAAAATGTGGGCTTCGCGGCGGTATTCCACGAGCGGGTCGTGCTGGCCGTAGGCGCGGATATTTACCGATTCCCGCAAGGCCTCCAGATTTTCCAGGTGATCAATCCAAAGCGTATCCAAAATTCTTATTAAATGCTGACCAATCAAGGTTGCTCGCTCCGGTTCCAAGTTTCCCGGCAGCTTTTCTAAATGTTCGTCCAGGTGTTTTATCTGCTTTTCAATCTCACCTCTCTTTTCCGGATTAGCCGCGATTTCATTCTCCAGATGGGTTTTGTAGTTCGCCGCGAAATTTTCCAGGGTCTCTTTCAGAATCGGCAGCGCTTCATTTTTCTCTCCCGCTTCCAGAATTTTTCTCCGGCGCGTATAAATCGCCGTCCTTTGTTTGTTTAAAACATCGTCAAAATCCAGAAGATGATGCCGGATGTCAAAGTTCGCGCCCTCCACCTTCGCCTGGGCTTGGTTCACCACCTTCGCGACGATATTGGCTTGAATCGGTATATCTTCCGGATAATTCAAGGTTTGCATCAGGCCTTTAATTTTATCGCCGCCGAAAATTCTCATTAAATCGTCTTCCAGAGACAGGAAAAATTGAGTGGAACCCGGGTCGCCCTGACGACCGGCTCGCCCGCGCAATTGGTTATCTATGCGGCGCGCTTCGTGGCGTTCGGTGCCAACTACGTATAATCCTCCCGCATCTTTTATTTTTTGGGCTTCCTCTGCGTTTGGCGGATTGCCGCCGAGAACGATGTCCACGCCGCGGCCGGCCATATTCGTCGCGACCGTGACCGCGCCGGCTTGTCCGGCCTGGGCGATAATCGCGCCCTCTCGTTCGTGATTCTTGGCGTTCAACACTTCGTGCGGAATGCCGGCTTTCCGCAGATGCTCCGAAATAATTTCGTTGTTCATAATGGAGGTCGTACCGACGAGAATCGGCCGTCCTTTTTCTCTTTGGACTTTGATATCTTCCACAACGGCGCGGTATTTCGCCTCCTTCGTTTTATAAATCGCGTCAGCGTTGTCCTGACGAATCATCGGCCGATTCGGCGGGATGCTAACTACGTCCAGATTGTACACCTTATGAAACTCCTCGGCGGAGGTCTGGGCCGTGCCGGTCATGCCGGCGATTTTTTGGTAAAGCCGGAAATAATTTTGAATGGTCACCTGGGCGTAGGTGCGATTCTCATCTTTTACCGGCGCGCTTTCTTTGGCTTCAATGGCCTGATGCAGTCCGCCCGAGTAACGGCGGCCGAGAAGCATCCGGCCGGTGAATTCGTCCACGATGATGATTTCGCCGTTTCGGACGATGTAATCCCGGTCCAGCTTGAAAAGCGCTTTGGCTTTCAAACTTTCCTGAAGGAAATGAACCAAACGCAAATTTTCGGGGGCATAAATATTCCGGACCCCGATCATTTTTTCCACCTTCTCAATCCCCGGTTCCGTGATATTCACCGCCTTCAGTTTTTCATCCGTCAGATAATCCGTTTCGGGCTCCAGTTTCTCGGCCACTTTGGCGAAGGTTTTGTAAAACTCGCTGGCTTGGGAATCCGGCGCGGCGATAATCAAAGGGGTCCGCGCTTCATCAATTAAAATACTATCCACCTCGTCAATGATGGCATAAAAATATTCCCGCTGGGCGCAATCGCCGGTTCTCTGCGACAAATTGTCCCGCAGAAAATCAAAACCGAATTCATGATTGGTGCCGTAGACCACGTCGCAAGCGTACGCTTCCTTCCGGGTAATCGGCCGAAGGAATTTTTCCACCACTTTGAAACTTCCAAAAATATCCCGTTCCTTGTCGGCCTCGGGGTCGGTTTCAAAAGACGGGTCGTAGCGGTAAGCCGCGTCGTGAAGCAGGCAGGAAACGGTCAGTCCCAAGGCGTGATAAATTTGGCCCATCCAGACGGCGTCTCTTTTTGCCAGGTAATCGTTCACCGTAACGACATGCACGCCCCGGTCGGTTAATCCGTTCAAATAAGCCGGCAACGTGGCGGCCAATGTTTTTCCCTCCCCGGTTAGCATTTCGGCAATCTTTCCGTCGTGAAGCGCCATCCCGCCCACAAGCTGAACGTCAAAATGCCGTTGGTTCAAAGTTCTCTGGCCGGCTTCTCTCGCGAGCGCGAAGGCATAGGGCAGGGCCTCGTTCAAGTCCTTCCCTTTTTTTATTTCTTCTTTTAATTTTTTGGATTCCCCCAGTAATTCCTCGGCGGTTAATTTCCGAAGTTCCGGTTCAAATGAATTAATGAGAGCCACCTTCTTTTGGTAGCTCGCAAGAGTACTACTGGGAAACAGTTTTGAAAGTATTGAGGGCATGGGACTTTGGAGGGGGCGGATGGCGGTGACCTCCAATTTTTGTATTGTTGTGTGAGTGCTCAATCCATCCGCCCAGTATTCAGGATATAGCAGTCGTCCTAATAAATAAAGCGTAAAAAAAAAAACCTCCCCGGCTCGCGCCGGGGAGGAAATCGGAAGGGCTTTCCTTAGATTTCCCTGCCTCCGATTTACATCGGCGTTAGAGATAAGGAAAACTCTGCACTTCACACGTTGGGCATTGTAGCACAAGGATTTTAAAAAAGCAAATTTTGTACCGGATGGGTTCATTAGTGATACTTTGTGGTAGTTATAAACCAATCCTGATTTCGCCAAGAAAACCGTCTCGCAACCCAAATAACAACAAAACCAGAGAGTCCCGCCTGTATTTTCTTCAGCAACTCTCGGAGGCGAAAAAGCTTGGTTCCGCCGAAGGCGGATTTTTCGCCGAGAGCGTAGTGATGCGCGGTGCCGCCGGAGCACCGCGACATCCGGTGCTGAAGGGAATACAGGCGGGGCGATAGAGGAATTTGATAACGTGTTTTTGGGCGAAATCAGGATTGGTTCGGGGCTACCTGTGCATTTCATCTTTTGCAGGAGGCCGAGAAGGATACTGGCTGGGCAAATCTACTGAAGCTCAAAATGAAATTCTAATTCATCTTCCGAAACAATCACTTTTTCTTTTTTGATTTTTTGCCCCAGATATTTGGCGAGCCGCCTCCGGGCGATGGGCTCGGCGATTTTCTTCTCAACAAAATCCCCCCGCCGACCGCCTAAAATCCATTCGAGAATCATCGCAAAAATATTCGGTTGGGATTCGCGGAAACGCAAATCCAGGAGATTCAACTCCGGATTTATCCCCACACCTTCCCGAACACCCCGCGATAAGGTGTGGGGATTTATTCCATACTCTCGATTAGCTTCAAAAAATTCCCGAATGTCTTTTTCATTGCCGTAAAGCGGCACAAGATTCCGGTAAAGTTCCGCGCCGTATTCGTTCAATCCCCTTCTTTTATATGTCGGCGCGGTGATGAAATGATTGAAACACAACTTATCCGGACTGCTGCCCTTTATATCGTCCAGCCGGCGGGCTTTCAAAACGGAAAATATAAAATTCAGAATATAGCGAACGGTGAAAATTCTTCCGTTCTCCACCGCGACCAAAACATCAAAATCGGAGTTTTCGTTCGCGACGTTTAAGACCATGGAACCGTTCGCGAGCACGAATTTCAAAAACGGCGCGAAGCGGAACCACCGCGCGATTCTCAAAAATTTCTTCCACTTCAAATCCAGTATTAAATACCGGTGAAGATCACTCCGCCTCTTCGGATTCATGAGATGGTCCCTCTATACTTAAGGGTTCAATCCCCGCCGCTTCGCCGGTGATTTTTAAAACATCCTTATCAATCTTCCCAAACTCTTTATAGGCAATATTATAAGTGTTCACGGTCGTTTCCATATGCTTGCCGAGCCGTTCCAGGAATGTTTCATAATTCCCCAGGTGCCGCCGCAGATTTTCCACCTGCTTGATGATGTCTTTGGCTTTTTCGGAAATTTGCTGGTTGCGAAGGCCCTGCAGGACGGTCTGGAGAAAGGCCAAAAAGGTGGTGGCCGAGACGATATAAACCCTTTTTTCGCCGGCGTAGGCGATAAGGTCGCGGGTATTTTCCGTAATCGCCCCCACTTTGTTGATGAGGAGGTCATAGTAAAGCGCCTCCGACGGAATGAACATAAAAGCGAAATCCATCGTGCCCTCCTCCGGTCTTACATACTTTGATGTTTCGTCAATCCGATTTTTGATGTCGCCGATGAGCGCCGCTTCGTATTTTTTCTTTTCCATCGGATTGGATGTCTCCAAAATGCGGGTGTAGTTTTCCAAACTGAATTTTGAATCAACTGGAATTATTTTTTTGTACCAAAAGACCGCCGCGTCCACGATCTCGCAGTTCTTGATAGGCTACTGCATCTGGTAGGCGTTCGGCGGCAGAACATTTTTCAAAACGGTTTCCAGGTAATACTCGCCCAGGATGCCGCGCTGTTTTGGGTTTTTCAGAATATCCTGGAGATTTTTCAGCTGATCGGCGAAAGAAATCACTTGCTTGTTGGTCTCATCCAGCCGGGTCAGTTTTTCGGTGACGTCGCGGATGATGTTCGCGCTGTGGCCGAACTGTTCGCGAATTGCCTTGGTGGATTCTCCCAATTTCTGGTCCAGCGTCCGCGTAATTTCGTTCATTTGATTTTGGAGCATCGTAAGCGCTTGGCCCTCCTCTTTCGGCGCTTTTAATTTTTTGAGAAGCGAAAAGGTGAGGGCAAAAAGCCCGAGCAGAATAACGGCGACGATTATTAAAATTGTGGTTACAAAATCCATCTAATTTTCTTCTAGTTGGCGCCAATCACAACTCCCGTGATAATTAAAACCAGAAGCGCGATTAAGACATCCGCCGAAAGGAAGAAATAGGCCAGGAAACGCTCACGGTGAAAAAGCGTTTCACCGAGCCAGACATTAATGACGGCGATAAAAAATCCGCTCGCCCAGATGCTCCAAAAGTCGGTTATATCACCGATAAAGTCCACGCCGCGAAAAATGTCAAAGTGAAGAATTATGGGGTAAGAAAGATTATTCAGTTTGAAAATACTCAAGAGAAAACTGGCGAGAAAAAGCGCCGCCGCGAGCCCCAAAAGAATCCATAAAACCTTCCGCTTTAAAATCGCCATCGCTTAATTATACTATTTGTAGCCCTACGGAGAGTTGAACTCCGGTTCCCGCCTTGAGAAGGCGATGTCCTAAACCACTAGACGATGGGGCCATTACAAACAACTACTAATTTACTCGTAAAGTCCCGGTTTCGCAAGCCATTCCTTGTTCTGGCGCACCAGAAGTTCTTTGGAACGGAGCGGTTCGGTCATGATTTCCTTCACCACTTTTTCCATCCTGACTCCTTGGGAGGCCTTCAGGAGCACTGCGTCCCCCGCCTTCAGATGTTCCTGCAAAAAATGGCCGGCCTCGTGGATGTCATCAAATGTAAAAACCGAATTTTTAGGCATCTTATTTTTCAAAGCGCCCTCGGCGATGAACTTTCCCCGAAGCCCTACGGTAAGAAGCAGGTCCGCTTGTTTTGCCGCGAACGCCCCAATTTCTTCGTGGGCCTCCATTGTGTATTTCCCAATCTCCAGCATATCTCCCAAAACGGCGATTTTTCTTTTTACTTTTAAATTCTTAAAAATCTCCAGCGCCTCACGCATCGCGAGCGGCGAGGCGTTATAGGTATCATCAATCACGACTGAACCTTTAATGCCCGGCATCACCCGCAACCGCCCCGCCGGCAATTCCATCTTAGAAAAGTTCTCCGCGATTTTCACGAGATTGACTCCGAAAATCATGCCCACGGCGGCGCCCGCGGCCGAGGCGTAAGCGGCCGTCTTCCCCAGCGCGTTATTCATCCTGATAGGCACCACATTTCCGTTATAGTTTATTTTGAAAGCGATACTCGCCTCGCCGGTTTCCGCATCCAGCCGATTGGAGAAACTAATAATTTTAATATCCGCCTTCTCGGAAAAACCGTAAGTGATTACATGGCCGCGGGTATCGTCGCGCATCGCGAGCACTTTCGGGTCGTCGGCATTCAATATCGCGAAACCCGTGGTCGGCAATTGGGCGATGAGTTTGGCTTTTTCTTTGGCTATACCCTCCGGCCCGGCAAAAAATTCCACATGCACCGGCACATTCCCTACGGCGGTAATTACGCCGACCTGGGGTCGGGCGATATCCAGAAGATACTTCATATCGTCCGGCCTATCCACTCCGTACTCCAGAATCAATAATTCCGGGTATCTTGGATTTTTGAAAATTAATTGCCCGATGCCGAAAAGAACCGCCCTTGCCCAGAAAAATATCCCGCCGGTTTTTTCCCAGTCGCCCAAAATATTCAGCGGCAAACCCAATTCGTTATTGAAATTTTTAGAAGAGGCGCGGATGTTCCGGTCGGCGGAAAGCGCCGCGGCAATCGCCATTTTGGCGGATGTTTTTCCGACGTTTCCCGTTACGCCGATAATGCTCGGCTGATACCGCCAAACGGTAAGTTTCGCCAGCGCCCGCAAAACTTTCATCAGCAATTTTAACAATATGTTTTTCATCCCTAATGATTATTGTTTTCGGAGGGCGAGGGATTATCCGGCGCGACATTCAAATAATTCAGGACAGAGGTGGCCAGTTCCCGGAAGGCCGGTACCACGGTCAGCGCCGCCAATTCTTTCCCCGCTTGCGGCTTCTCCAATTTTATGAGAATAACGAATTTGGGATTGGAAGCCGGCGCCATTCCGATAAAAGTATGAATAAAATCGTCGGGAAGATAGCCGCCGCGGACAAAATCGGGGATTAAAGCCGTACCGGTTTTCCCCGCGATATTGAATTGGGGAATGACCGCCACGCCGCCTTTCGTCACCGCTGACCGCATCATTTCCACCACCTTTTTCGCCGTGTCCTCGCTCACGACGCGGCGCACCACAAACGGACCGGAAGCAGCATTGACATAAGGCCTCATTAAAAGCCCGCCATTCGCGAAAACCGAAAAGGCGTTAATCATCTGAAGAGGCGTGACGGAGGTGCCCTGGCCGTAGGCGGCCGTGGCGTAATCAACATCTTGGGCATTCTGCCGCTCCAGATTTTTCAAACTGCCGTTCACCTCATCGGGCAAATCAACGCCCGTTTTTGCTCCCAAACCGAACAATTTCAAATAATCATAAAAAATTTTCCGGCCGATTTTCTGCATCACGAAAACGGCACCGGTATTGATGGACCGCTCAATAACTTTGGTCATGGTTGTGCCGGAGCCGTAGGCCTTATGGTCCCAATTAGTGATGGTCTTGCCGTTGATGGTAACGCGGCCGTAATCGGTATAGGTGGAACTGGGCGTGATGAGGCCGGCGTCAATGCCCGCCGCCATCGTGATGGGTTTAAAAACCGAGCCCGGTTCATAGACGAGCTGGGTCGCCGAATTAATGAAATCCTTAATGGGATAATCTTTGTAATTATTGGGATTGAAATTCGGATAAGCGGCAATGGCCAGAATTTTTCCGGTTCGCGGCTCTTCAATGATGATGTTCCCGCTTTCGGCTTTATGGTCGGTGACTAATTTGGAAATGATTTCTTCGGCTTGCGGTTGAAGAATCCTATCAATCGTAAGTTGGATATCCCGCTCATCCGCGAGCGCGTCGTTATAATATTTTTCCACGCCGTAAAGCCCTTTCGGATTGGCTGTGTCTTTGTTCAACCCCACGAAACCCAGCATTTGGGCGCCGACATTTTCAAAAGGATAAAAACGATATTGTTTTTGGTCTTGGTAAATTCCCTTGAGATTTAAATTTTGGATCGCGTCCAATTGGTCCGGCGTGACTTTTTCGGCGACCATGTGAAACGAACTTCGCGGGTCGTCCATATCATCCTTCAATTCTTGTACCGGAAGATTCAGAATCGGCGAGAGCGCCTCCGCGGTTTTCTGGATATCGGCCACTTCTTTGGGACTCGCGTAAATCACGGGGCGGTCCTTGTTTGAGGCGACGTTGACCCGATTTTCGTAGCGGTCCGTAAAAGATATCTGGCCCCGCCTCATCCGGAGTTGGGTTAAGGCCTCGTTTCTCGCCTGAACTTTATTGAAATAATAATCTCTTTTTAGAATCTGGAGCCGAAAAAGATTAAGACCCAGCAGGCCGAATAAAATTCCGAATATTAACGTGAGGAAGAGGAATCGGACACCCATTGATTTTGGCTTAGGTATTGCGGCTTCCGTTCCAACGTTAACTGATATTGGGGTGCCAATGAATTTAATCGGACGGAATCCGTCATTTTGTAAAGAATATTTTTAAAATCCGCGTTGGCTGTTGACGCGTCCGCTATCCGCTCTTTAAGCGAGTTGACCTGATAACGGGTGTTGGCAAAAGAATTATACTCTAAAACGTAGAAAATTCCACTCACGAAAATGGCGATAAAGAGGAAGATAAGGGAGTGAATGCCATTTTTTATTTCAATTGGTTTGATAATGGTCATATTCTTTAATTTTTAAATCAACTGAATGGCTCTCAGCTTGGCCGAACGACTTTTAGGATTAACGTTTACTTCTTCTCGGCCGGCGGTTATCGGTTTTTTATTTATCAGCCAGCCCTTTTTTCGCGAAACAAGTTCCTGAAAACTCTTTTTAATTATCCGGTCTTCCAGCGAGTGAAAAGAAATTATGGCGATTCGTCCCCTTTCGTTTATCACCTCCGGCAATTTCTCCAAAATGGTTTTCAAATTTCCCAATTCATCGTTCACGTAAATTCTTAACGCTTGAAAAGTTCTCGTGGCGGGATGGATGCGTCCGTGTTCGTAATTTCTCGGGACCGCGCTTCGGATTACTTCAACCAGTTCTCCCGCGTTCAAGATTCTTTTTCGCCGGCGTCGTTCCGCGATTTTTTCGGCGATTTGCCAGGAAAATCTCTCCTCGCCGTATTCGTAAATTATCCGGGCCAGTTCTTCCTCGCTCGCGCTGTTTATGACGTTCGCGGCGGTGGCTCGATTGTCATCCTCCGGGTTATAGCGCATATCCAGCGGCTCGCTTTTCAGAAAACTGAAACCCCGGCCCGACTTCTCAATTTGCTCGCTGGAAAATCCCAGGTCCAGGAGCAATCCGTCGGCCTTGGGCAATCGATGTTTTTCCAGAATCTCCTGCAAATTCGCGTAATTCTCGTGAATCAGGGTAAACTTCCCCTTCAATTCTTTGTTCGCTTCCCGGAAACGTTCCAGATTTTTTTCGTCCCAGTCCAATCCCAGAAGCGTCCCGCGGGATTTTATTTTTTCCAGAATGGCCAGAGTGTGTCCTCCGCCGCCCAACGTGCCGTCAACAAAAAGCTCCCCTGGTTGCGGGTCCAACACTCTCACCACTTCTTTTAAAAGAACGGGAATGTGGGGCATGGTTTAAATTCCCAACTCTCCCAGTTTCTCCGCGATTTCTTCCGAAGAGGCCTCGGTCTTCCGCTTGTAGGATTGCCATTCTTCTTCATCCCAAACCTCCATGCGGTTGTAAAGTCCGATCACCACGGTTTGCTTCTTGAGCCCGGCATATTTCCTCAAATAGTCCGGCACCAGAATACGGCCTTGCCCGTCCACCTTCGCGTCGCTCGCGCCCGCGAGCATCAATCGCACGAAGGCCCGGGAATTCGCCTGGGCCAGAGGCAGATTCATTAATTTCTGTACCAGAATTTCCCACTCGTTCGCGCCGAAAATAAAAAGACACTTATCCAAGCCGCGGGTGATAATGGCGCCGGCCCCGAGCTTCTCCCGAAATTTGGCTGGTACCGCTAGCCGACCTTTAATGTCCAGAATATGTTTAAATTCTCCCAGTATCATTGGTTTTCCCCAGATTTAAGGGTTATCCCCATACTTATCCACTTTCCCCCACTTACATACACAATTATAGCATCTTCCCTACCAAACAAAAACGCCCCATCTGGGGTTTTCTAAATATCGGGCAAGGGTTTATCTGGTTTTTCAGGGATTAGTTACCGGAGTTATCAACATCTTGCATTCGTTTTGATTTGTTCTATCTTTCTCCACTTCTAAAACCAAAACGGCGGCGGCGACTACGGTCGTCCAGAGTCCGTTCTTGTCGCCTTCCGCGGATTGGGTGATGTTTGTAGTGCGGATAATTTTCCCGGACGATTTATAGACCTGCTCTCTTTCATCCCAGGCGGCGGCCGAATCAAATTCCACGCCCAAGGTAGTCGCGAGCATTGTGGCGGCCAGGTCCTCGGCATACTCGCCGCACTTCTCCTCGGTTTCGCCGAAGCCGTGATGTTCGGAGAGATATCCGTAATTAGCGGAATCCGCCGGTTGAGCCAAGCCGATGGAAGAAGCCACGAGCCGGTTCGGTTCTTTGGTGGCCTCTCTCGCCATTACGCAGAAAATCACCTGGCCGGGCGCGAGCGATTTTTTGCCCTCTTCTCTGGAAACGCGCCTGCAGTTCGGCGGGAAAATGGAACTGACGTACACGAGATTATATTCCTGAATCCCCGCGTCGCGGAGAGCCATCTCAAACGACTGGAGATATTCCCTGTGCCGTCCCACACCCTTCGTGAAAAACATTTTTTGAGGAACAAAATTTTGCATTTTTATTATTGTATCAAAAACCTCTTACCCTTTTCACCTTTTTCCGTGGGCCCGAGAAGGATCGAACTTCTGACCTTTCCGATGTGAACGGAACGCTCTACCACTGAGCTACGAGCCCGTGACGTCTTTCGCAAGACGCCTTTCTCCGTTTTATTGGATTTCCACTGTCGCTCCCACTAATTCCAGTTTCTTTTTCAACTCTTCCGCTTCGTCTTTCTTCAAACCCTCCTTAATGGCTTTGGGCGCGCCGTCCACCATGTCTTTGGCTTCTTTCAAGCCCAGACCGGTCACTTCTTTCACAATCTTAATAACATTGATTTTCTGGTCGCCGCTGGCTTTTAAAACAACGTTCCAGGCGGTTTTTTCTTCGTCGCTCGCCGCGCCGCCCGCCACCGGACTCGCCGCCGCCATCGCCGCCGCCGAGACGCCGAACTTCTCTTCCAGCGCCTTGACCAACTCGGCTAATTCCAAGACCGACAGTTTTTCTATTTCCAAAATTATTTTCTCAAATTTTTCGCTCATTGTTTTCTATCGTACCTTACGACCTTTTCGCTTTTTCATTCATCACAAAAAGCAATTTCTTAATGGGAACGGTGAGCATAAACGCCAATTGTCCCAGAAGAATTTCTCTCGGAGGCAACTGGCCGATTTGTTTAATCTCGCTGCCTTCAATGAATTTTTTCGCTTTTACGTCAAATCCTCCCAAAATTTTGAAGAGGTCCTTTTTCACGAACGGCTTGGAAAATTTGTGAACGACACCCGCGGTCTCCACAATATCTTTGGGCGAGAACACCACGCCCGCTTGGCCTTCAAATTTTTTGGGGTCAAATTCAATTCCTTTCGCGGCGAAGACCAATTTCAAGAGACGTTTCTTCATCACCACGACCGCGCCGCCCAACTCGCGGACCGCCCGCCGGAAAGCGTTCAGTTCGTTTGAAGTCAAGCCGTTGAAATTGGTAATAACGACGGTCTCGCTTTTGCCGAGCGCTTCTTCGCCTATTTTTATTTGTTCCGTTTTCTGCGATTTTGTTTTCATAATATGCTGATACAAACGAAAAACGGCCCTTAAGCCGCAGATAATTCCTCGGCGGGTCTTATTGGGACGCCCGCTGTCTGCGGATTATTGGCATATTAGCAGATTGTAATTTTATGTCAAGATACTGTACCAGACGAATACATCGGTGACACTTTTAACTCCGAGAAAGACAGTCCTGCGCTCTCGGCCTCGCTCGCTCTGCCGCCTGCTTCTTTCGGAAGCTCTCGGAGGCGAAAAAGCTTGGTTTCCGAAGGAATTTTTCGCCGAGAGCGCAGGGGGCGCGAGCCGCTGGAGCGAGCGAACCCCGGTTCCGCAAGAAGCAGGCGGCAGAGCACCCTGCCCGCTCGGCCTCCGAGACAGTTTTCTTGGCAAAATCAGGAAAACTAAATATCCAGATTCATAACGGTCAAAGCGTGCGCCTGGATAAAATTCTTGCGGGGCTCCACCAATTCGCCCATTAAAATATCAAATAGATGGTCGGCCTCCACCGCGTCTTCAACATTGATTTGTTTCAGCACTCTCTTATTCGGGTCCATCGTGGTTTCCCAAAGCTGGGAAGGATTCATCTCGCCCAAACCCTTGTAGCGCTGGATGTTCACGCCTTCGCCGCCCATTTGCTTGAGGATTTTATCGCGCTCGGCATCGCTGTAAGCATAGTGCGTTTCCTTCCCCTTCTGAAGATGAAAAAGCGGCGGCTGGGCGATATAAAGGTGGCCGTTCTCTATAATCTTCGGAAAATAGCGGTAGAAAAGCGTGAGCAGCAGAGTGCGGATGTGCGCGCCGTCCACGTCGGCATCGGTCATTAAGATAACTTTATGATAGCGAAGTTTTTCAATGTCAAAGTTTTCGGAGATGGCCGTGCCGAGGGCGATGATGAGCGAGCGGATTTCTTTGTTCAGAAGCATCTTATCAATGCGGGATTTTTCCACATTCATAATCTTGCCCTTCAGAGGCAGAATGGCCTGGGTATGCCGGTCGCGGCCCTGCTTGGCGCTGCCTCCGGCGGAATCGCCCTCCACGATAAAAAGTTCCGAGTCTTCGGCTTTACGGGAGGAACAATCCGCGAGCTTGCCGGGGAGAGTCAATCCTTCCAGCGCGCCCTTTCTTAAAACCGTGTCTTTGGCGGCCTTGGCGGCTTTCCGGGCCTTTGCCGCCAGAAGATTTTTCTCAATGATTTTTCTGCCATCCGAACCGTGCCTTTCCAAAAAATCCTTGAGCGCTTCGTTCACTACCATTTCCACCGAAGTTCTCGCCTCGGGATTCCCCAGACGGGCTTTTGTCTGACCTTCAAACTGCGGCTCGCGGAGTTTTATGGAGATGACGGAAACCAAACCTTCGCGGATGTCATCGCCGGTCAGATTTTCTTCGGCCTCTTTGAGATATCCTTCTTTTCTCGCGTAGTCGTTCAAGATTCTCGTCATCGCCGAACGCAGGCCGGTCAGATGCATCCCCCCGTCGGGCGTATAAATATTGTTCGCGAAACTCAACTCTTTCGCTTCTTGGTCATCGGTATAAACAAAAACCGCTTCCACATCTATATTTTCGTATACTTTGTTCGTATAGAACGGCGTATCGTGGAGTATCGGTTCCTCGCCGATGAGATAAGAAATAAAGGACTTCAATCCCCCGTCAAAATAAAAGCCGTAATAAAAAGGTTTGTCGTCTGACGGATTCTCCCGCTCGTCAAAGAAATCTATGCGAACCCCTTTTGTGAGATAGGCCTGCTGACGCAGGTGGTCCAAAATTTTTTTACGGTCAAATTCTATCTTGGCAAAAATCTGGTCGTCCGGCTGGAAGATGATTTTTGTGCCGGTGGTATCGGACTTGCCGATTTTTTTCACGTTGTATTGCGGAGCGCCTCGCTTGTATTCCTGAACGTAAAGCCCGCCGTCTTTGTTCACCTCGGCCTTCATCCATTGAGAGAGCGCGTTCACCACGGAAACGCCCACGCCGTGCAGACCGCCCGAGACCTTGTAGGATTCCCCGCCGAACTTGCCGCCGGCGTGCAGGGTGCAGAGCGCGGTTTCCAGCGCGGATTTTCTGGTTTTCGAATGAATATCCACCGGAATGCCGCGACCATCGTCCGTTACCGCCACTTTATTATCTTTCAAAAGTTCAATCTTGATATTTTTGGCGTAACCAGCCATCGCTTCGTCAATGGAGTTATCCACGATTTCCCAAATCAAATGGTGCAGGCCGTCCACGCCGGTAGAGCCGATGTACATGCCCGGCCGTTTACGAACCGGCTCCAAGCCCTCCAGAATATAAATATCCTTGGCGGAATAAGAGGATTCTTTTTTGGGTTCGCTTTTACCTTTATTTATGGGGATTGATTTACCTTTGTTTTGTGCCATTTTAAACTGATAATTACTCGCTTATTTACTTTTTCATTGTATCAGATTTCAGGCCAAAAAACAAACAAAAACTTGGTGAAAACCCATTCCGAACAAGTTACTACTGGTGCAGTATTCTTGAATTAGTCCTAACGCATTTCGCCGCCGCAGGCGGCGAGGAAGTCCCCCCGCGAAAATTCGGAAAG